>NZ_JBIUHC010000048.1:0-61954 GCF_044627735.1 Cupriavidus sp. CuC1
GAGAAGGCCGCGTGGGAGAAGGAACTCGACGAGTGGACCCACGAGCGCGACCCGTACAGCCTGGACATGATCGAGGAGCAGAAGCAGGAGCGCACGCCCACCGGCGGCCACTACCTGCATCCGCGCCAGGTGCTGCGCGAGCTGGAAAAGGCCATGCCGGAAGACGTGATGGTGGCAACCGACATCGGCAACATCAACTCGGTGGCCAACAGCTACCTGCGCTTCAACAAGCCGCGCAGCTTCTTTGCCGCCATGAGCTGGGGCAACTGCGGCTACGCCTTCCCCACCATCATGGGCGCCAAGGTGGCCGCACCGCATCGCCCGGCCGTGTCGTACGCCGGTGACGGCGCCTGGGGCATGAGCCTGATGGAGACCATGACCGCCGTGCGCCACAACATCCCGGTGACGGCCGTGGTGTTCCACAACCGCCAGTGGGGCGCGGAGAAGAAGAACCAGGTGGACTTCTACAACCGCCGCTTCGTGGCGGGCGAGCTGGACAACCAGAGCTTTGCCGAGATCGCCCGCGCCATGGGTGCCGAAGGCATCGTGGTGGACAAGCTGGAGGACGTGGGCCCGGCACTCAAGCGCGCCATCGACCTGCAAATGAACCACGGCAAGACCACCATCATCGAGATCATGTGCACCCGCGAGCTCGGCGACCCGTTCCGCCGCGATGCGCTGGCCAAGCCCGTGCGCATGCTCGACAAGTACAAGGACTACGTCTGAGAGCCTGTGGACTAAGTATGTAAGCGCGCGATAGTCCGTTGCCCGGGCATTCCGGGCAGTGGACTATCCGCCCCTCGCGGCAGGCGCCGCATGCGATACGCAATGATCTGCAACGATATGCAACGCCTGCCGCAATCCACACCCGCGCGACCACGGGCCCAGGCGGCGAGCCAATCGCCGACCTACTATAGAAACCGTGGCGCGTAACCCTGTGCAGTGCAGGAGACAAGCAAAGTGATTACCGAGCAGCAGCAATCAAGCGGCCTGAAGCACGGGCTGAAGCAGCGCCACATGACCATGATCGCGCTGGGCGGCGTCATCGGCGCCGGCCTCTTCGTCGGCAGCGGCGTGGTCATCAAGTCCGCCGGCCCCGCCGCCGTCGTTTCCTTCCTCATCACCGGCCTGCT
Organism: Cupriavidus sp. CuC1; assembly: GCF_044627735.1. NCBI lineage: Bacteria > Pseudomonadati > Pseudomonadota > Betaproteobacteria > Burkholderiales > Burkholderiaceae > Cupriavidus > Cupriavidus sp. CuC1. The sequence goes on from NZ_JBIUHC010000048.1 coordinate 1,134, forward strand.
GGTGGTGCTCGTCATGCGCATGCTGGGCGAAATGGCATGCGCGCTGCCCACCGTGGGCTCCTTCTACGAATACGCCCGCGAGGCCTGGCGCGACCGCCCTGGCGTGAGCGAGCTGGCCGGCTTCCTGACCGGCTGGATGTACTGGTATTTCTGGGTGATCGTGGTCGCGCTCGAAGCCGTGGCCGGCGCCGACCTGGTGCGTTTCTGGCTACCGGATGTGCCAGCCTGGAGCATCAGCCTGGTGCTGCTGGTGATGCTCACGCTGACCAATCTGATCTCGGTGAAGTCCTTCGGCGAATTCGAGTTCTGGTTCGCCTCGATCAAGGTAGCCGCCATCGTAGTGTTCCTCTTCCTGGGCGCCCTGTTCGTGCTCGGCATGTGGCCCGGCGCCACCGCCAGCGTGGCGCACCTTACCGTGCATGGCGGCTTTGCGCCGAACGGGATCATGCCAGTGCTGACCGGCGCGGTGGCGGCCACGGGGTTTTACTTCGGCGCCGAGATCGTCACCATCGCCGCGGCCGAGACCGCCGAACCGCAAAAGGCCGTGGCCAAGGCCACCAGCTCGGTCATTACCCGCGTGCTGGTGTTCTACGTGGGCTCGGTGCTGCTGGTGGTGTGCCTGGTGCCGTGGAACTCCGTCGGCATCGCCAGGCCGTACGTCAGCGCGCTCAATGCGATGGGTATCCCTGCCGCGGCGCAGATCATGAACGCCGTGGTGCTGACCGCGGTGCTGTCGGCGCTGAACTCGGGGCTATATGCTTCGTCGCGCATGCTGTTCGCGCTGACCAAGCGCGGCGATGCGCCCAAGGCGCTGGCCAAGCTGAGCCGCAACGGCGTGCCGGTCAGAGCCATCCTGTTCGCCACGCTGTTCGGCTACGGCGCGGTGGTGATGTCGTACGTATCGCCGGACAAGGTCTTTGCCTTCCTGGTCAATTCCTACGGCACCGTCGCCATCTTCGTCTACATCCTGATCGCCATCTCGCAGCTGCGCCTGCGCGCCCGGCTGGAGCGCGAGGCGCCGCACCGGCTCAAGGTGCGGATGTGGGCCTTCCCCTACCTGACCTGGATCGCCATTGCCGGCATGGTCGGGATCGTGGTCGCCATGGCCTTTATCCCCGACCAGCGCACCCCGCTGCTGCTCGGCGTGGCCAGCCTTGGCATCCTGGTGCTGGCGTACGGCGTGCGCCAGCAGATCCGAAAGCACGCGGCCGCCGCGCCGCTGGGCGAGGTGCGGCGGGCTGACTGACACGCCCATCGGCCCAGCCGCCTTGCCGCGATGCGTGGCATCGCGGGCTTGCTTCCCTCCCAATGCCTTGCGGGCCGCCGCGGCCACCTTTGCGCGGCGGCCTGCCTTCGCCTGCCCGGCGTGTACCTGATGCGCAGCTTTTCGGCAGCGCCACTGGCCCAAACGATTCATGGGATCTGGCCCTACTGCATTGCGCGTCACCTCTCTATGCTGCAGTCATAGGCCGCGCAGGTCCGGCGAGCGAATCACCAACACCATCAAGGAGACTCAAATGGCAAACCCCCAGGTCACCGCAGACACCCTGCAAGCCTTCAGCGACGCGTGGAACCGCCACGACATCGAAGCGCTGATGAGCTTCATGGCCGATGACTGCGTGTTCCACGCCGTGGCCGGCAGCGAGCTGTTCGGGCGCAGCTTCGAAGGCCGCGCGGCGGTGCGCGAAGGCTTCCAGCTGGCATGGCAGGCCTTCCCCGACGCCGCGTGGCTCGACGGCGAGCATTTCGTGGCGGGCGAGCGCGGCGTCAGCGAATCCACGTTCCGCGGCACCAAGGCGGATGGCACGCGCATCGAGGCGCGCATGGTGGATGTGTTCACCTTCCGCGACGGCAAGATCGCGGTGAAGAACGCGTACCGCAAGGATCGCCCGCCCGTTGCCGTCGCCGTCTCCGGTGCCGCCAACTGATTCCAGCCCCGCCAGAGGGCATTTGAGGATGACAAACATGGACGCCACCGCCGCAAGACTGATCCTGCCCGAAGGCCACGCCACCGCGCCTTCGAAGCCGTACGACCCGGCCTACGACCCGCTGGTCGCGCCCACGCCCGGCCAGGGCCGCGAGTACGCCCCCACCTACTGGATCGGCACGGCCGGCGAGCCGCCCCCGGACGATGGCCCGATCACCCACGACATCGACGTGGACGTGGCCATCATCGGCTCCGGCTTCACCGGGCTGACCTGCGCGATCTTCCTCGCGCAGGAGCACGGCATCAAGGCGACCGTGCTGGAGGCCAACCGCGTGAGCTGGGGCTGCAGCACGCGCAACGGCGGCCAGGCGCAATGCGCCTCGGGCCGGCTCAAGCGCTCGCAGTGGATCCAGCGCTACGGCCTGGATACCGCGCTGCGGCTGCATGAGGAAGTGTGCGACGGCATGGAGACCTTCAAGGGCCTGATCAAGGACATCGACTGCGAACCGCAGCCCGGCGGCCACCTGTACATCGCCCACAGGCCCAAGGTCATGCCCGCGCTGGAAAAGGAAGCCAAGGTGCTGCGCGACGTGTTCAAGTACGACGCGCGCATCCTGGATGCCGACACCGTCAAGCGCGAATACGTCGACGACAAGGAAGCCGCGGGCGCCATGCACGAGCCAGAAGGCATCGGCATCCACGCCGGCAAACTGGCCTTCGGCTACCTTCGCAAAGCGCGCGCGCTGGGCGCCAAGGTGCATCCGTCCAGCCCGGTGCTGAGCTGGGAGACGCGCGGCGGCGTGCATTACCTCAAGACGCCGGGCGGCATCGTGCGCGCCCGCGCGGTGGGCGTGGCCACCGGCGGCTACACCTCGCCGAGCCTGCATGCGCAACTCAAGAACCGGCTGTTCCCGATCCTGTCGAACTCCATCGTCACGCGCCCCCTGACGCCCACGGAGCGCGAGGCATGCAATTTCCGCACGACGCAGGTCATCACCGATACCCGCATCCTGCGGCACTACTACCGGCTGATGCCGGACGGCCGCCTGCAGATCGGCAGCCGCAGCGCCATCACCGGCAACGATGCGCCGCAGCATAAGTACAAGGACAAGCTCATTGCCGACCTGCACCGCAAGTTCCCGGCGCTCGAAGGCATCCAGATCGACTATTCTTGGTGGGGTTGGGTCGATGTGAGCCATGACATGATGCCGCGCATCTTCCAGCCGGACCCGGCCCAGACCATTTATTACGCGATGGGCTACGGCGGCAACGGCGTGATGTACTCCGCGCAAGCGGGCAAGCGCATGGCGGCGTTGATCGCGGGCAAGAGTGCGGGGCCGGAACTGCCGATCTTCCGCTCGGCGCTGCCGTTCCCGAATGTGCGCGAGATGGTGGAAGCGCAGGCGTTCGCGCCGTTCCGCCGCTTCGGGCAGTGGTTCCTGTATCGCTGGTATCACATGAAGGACGAAGTGATCTGAGATCGGAAGCTCGAACGTTGAAGGTTTTGGAAAGCGGCGTCGCCTAAGAACCGTAACCCCCACTAAAACACAAGGAGCCAGGCATGGGCCGAGGCCAATATTCCGTCCCCCCGCAGCCGGGCCGCCGCGGCGTGCTCCGCTCGCTCGGTGCGCTGGGCGCCGGCGCCGCGCTCACCCATCCGGCGCTGCGGGCGCTGGCGGCCACCACCGCCGATGCGCGCATCGAGCTGCCGTTCGAGAACGGAGAGCGCGAACTGGTGGCCTTTCCCCAGAAGCGCCCGCTGATCCTGCTGACCAGCCGGCCACCGCAGCTGGAGACACCGTTCGGCGTCTTCAACGACAGCCCGATCACGCCCAACGATGCTTTCTTCGTGCGCTATCACTGGAGCGGCATTCCCACCAGCATCGACCCCCAAACCTACCGGCTGCGCGTGGGCGGCAAGGTCAATGCGCCGCTGGAACTCTCGCTCGACGAGATCAAGCGCCTGGCCACCCCGGTGGACCTGGTGGCGGTCAACCAGTGCTCGGGCAACAGCCGGGGCTTTTTCTCGCCGCGCGCCAACGGCGGGCAACTCGGCAACGGCGCCATGGGCAACGCGCGCTGGACCGGCGTGCCGCTCAAAGCGCTGCTGGAGAAGGCCGGCGTGCAGGCCGGCGCCATGCAGGTGAGCTTTGACGGCATGGACCGCCCGCCGCTGGAAGGCGGCCCGGACTTCGTCAAGGCGCTGGCCATCGACCACGCGCTCGATGGCGAGGTCATGCTTGCCTGGGCCATGAACGGCGCGGACCTGCCCATGCTCAACGGTTATCCGCTGCGCCTGATCGTGCCCGGCTACTACGGCACCTACTGGGTCAAGCACCTGGCCGACATCCAGGTGCTCGACAAGCCGTTCGAGGGGTTCTGGATGAACGCGGCCTACCGCATCCCGGACAATCCCTGCGCCTGCGTGGCACCCGGCACGGCGCCCACGCGCACGGTGCCGATCAACCGCTTCAACGTGCGCTCCTTCATCACCAGCGTGGCCGATGGCGCCAGGCTGCAGACCGGCCGCCAGACCGTGCTGCGCGGCATCGCCTTCGACGGCGGCTATGGCATTGACGAGGTGGCCTTGTCGACCGACGGCGGCCGCACCTGGCGTGCGGCGCAACTGGGCAAGGACCTGGGCCGTTACTCCTTCCGCGAATGGACGGCGGCGTTCACCCCGCCAAAGAAAGGCGAGTACGAACTGAAGGTGCGCGCCAGCAACCGCATCGGCCAGAGCCAGCCGCTCACCGCGCTGTGGAACCCCGCCGGCTATATGCGCAACGTGGTGGAAACCACGCGCGTGGTGGCAGCATGAAGGAGGCCGCCATGCAATTCGCCAAGCCTTCCGGCCGACATGGCCGGATCCTCGCCCTTGCCCTGTGCGCCGCTGGCATGGCGCCCGCCGCGCAGGCGCTGGAAATCACGCTGCCGCCGGAGACCGCGCGCTATACGCCGAGCGACCTGCCCGGCTATCGCCTGGTGCAGCAGAACTGCATGACCTGCCACTCCGCGCAGTATGTGCTCACGCAACCGCCATCCTCGCCGCGCAGCTACTGGGACGCCACGGTCAGGAAGATGAAGAAGCCCTTCGGCGCACCGTTCGCGGATGAAGACATCCCGGCGATGGTCGACTACCTGACCAAGACCTACGGCGCGGAGCGCACGGCCTACGCCGCCGCGCCCGCAGTGCAAGCCGCCCCTGCCACGATCGCAGGCGGCAGCCATGATCCCCAGGCCCTGCTCACGGCCAATGGCTGCACCGCGTGCCATGCCGTCGACAAGAAAGTGGTGGGGCCGGCGTTCAAGGAGGTCGCGGCAAAGTACGCGAACCAGCCGGGCGCCGCAGCGCTGGTGGCACAGAACATCCGTGCCGGCGGCGCGGGCAAGTGGGGCCAGGTGCCGATGCCAGGCTATGCAGCGCTCTCCAGCGAAGACCTGCAAAGCCTGGCTGGGTGGATCCTCGGCCGCTGAGGGGCCGCGGCGCCGGACTGCGGGCAACCCGCATTTCGCCGGCGCGCGGCTTCGCCCATAATCTGCCGCACACGACAACGGCCCGGCGAACGTCCACAAAGGCGTCCACAGCGTCGGCCACAGCAACGGGAGCGGCATGGCAAGCGTAGGCAAGGCGAATACTTTCTGGAACCGGCTGTTGCAGCTGTCCTCCGATTCCGGCGTCAGCCTGCAGGCGCAGTTGCGCCAGCAGCTGGTGTCGGCCATTCTCGCCCGGCAGTTGCCGGAAGGCAGCGCCCTGCCCTCCAGCCGCGAGCTGGCGGCCACGCTGGGCATCGCCCGCAATACGGTGATCCTGGCTTTCCAGCAACTGGTCGAGGAACGCTTCCTGGAGACCAAGCCGCGGCGCGGCTACTTTGTGGTGGAACAGTTGCCCAGCGCCGCCAAGCCTGGCTCAGCGCAGGCCCGGGCCATTGGCGCAGCCGCCCCCGAGGACGCAGGGGAAGGCGGCCCGGACTGGGGCGCGCGGCTGCCGGACATGACCGGCAAGCGCGCCATCGTCAAGCCCACCGAGTGGCAAAACTATCCCTACCCCTTCATCTACGGCCAGTTCGACCCCGCCCTGTTTCCCACCGCCGACTGGCGCGAATGCTCACGCATGGCGCTGGCCGTGCTGGAGATCCGCGGCTGGGCGTCGGACCTGATCGACCGCGACGATCCGCTGCTGATCGAGCAGTTGCAGAAGCACATCCTGCCGCGCCGGGGCGTGTGGGCCAACCCCGACGAGATCATGGTCACCATGGGCGCGCAGAACGCGCTCTACCTGTTGGCCGACCTGCTGATGCGAGGCGCGCGGGTCGGGCTGGAAGAGCCGGGCTATAACGATGCGCGCCACATCTTCGGCATGCGCGCGCGCGAGGTGGTGCCGTTGGCGGTGGACGAATCCGGCCTGTGCCCGGACGACGCGCTGGCCCAGTGCGACTACGCCTTCATCACGCCCAGCTACCAGTGCCCCACCACGGTCACCATGCCGCTGGAACGGCGCGAGACGCTGCTGCTCGAAGCCCGCCGCCACGACGTGGTGCTGATCGAGGACGACTACGACACCGAGAACCCCGCGCTGACCCAGCCCATCCCCGCACTGAAAAGCCTGGACCGCGACGGCCGCGTGATCTACGTGGGCAGCCTGTCCAAGTCCTTCGTGCCTGGCATCCGGCTCGGCTACATCGTCGCCCCCGCCGCCGTGATCCGCCAGGCGCGCGCGCTGCGCCGCTTCATGCTGCGCCATCCGCCCGCCAACAACCAGCGCGCCACGGCCCTGTTCATCTCGCTGGGCCACCACGACGCGCTGCTGCGGCGCGTGGCGCCCATCTTCCAGCGCCGCGCCGAGATCCTGCGCGCCATGCTGGCGCGCCACCTGCCGCAGGCGCGCGCGCACAACTCGCCGGGCGCGTCATCGTTCTGGGTGGAAGGCCCACCCGGGCTCGACGCCCGCAAGCTGGCCGCGATCGCGCTCACCCACGGCGTCATCATCGAGCCCGGGGATGTGTTCTTCTCGACTGATGTGCCGTCGCCGCACTTCCGCATGGGCTATACGGCCATTGCGGAAGAGCGGATCGAGGAAGGGGTGAAGCTGCTGGGGCAGTTGATCGGGCAGGCGATGGTGCGGTGAGCGAGTGAGCCTGCACCTCAGGACTGCCGGCGCTCAAGCACATAGCCAATGCCGTGTACGCCATGGATCAGCTTGCGCTGGAAATCGTCATCCATCTTGGGGCGCAGGCGCCTCACCGCCACGTCCAGAGCATTGCTGTCGCTGTCGAAATTCATCTCCAAAGAAGTCATCTGAGAATGCGCGGTCAATCGATATCCTCAAGCCGTCCCGTAAATTCGACAAGACAGCCAAAGCCGCCATGGAACAGAGCTTCGCGTTCATCCTCACGGACACCGGATTCCTGGATTTTGTCTCCGTACCGCTGCGCATCGTCCTCGGGTACATAACCAAGGAAGCGCACGTTGGCATTGTCCCAGCGATTTCTCGCATTGGCCGAAACGCCATATGCGATAAGGAAGTGGTACTTCGGTGCATCGATCGCTCGGCGCGTCAACTGCACAGTATCCCGATGACTGATCCACGAGAAAAGGTGGCGTTCCACACTGGGTTGGTCGTCGGGACGAAATGACCCGATACGCAGACACGCCACTGACAGGCCATATTTGTCCGCGTAGAGGCGGCCAAGCGCTTCGCCAAAGACTTTGGACACGCCATAGCGGCTGTCCGGACGCGGCATGACTTCGTCGTCGATCATCCGATCGCGGCGATGAAAGCCAACCGCATGATTCGAGCTTGCGAAAATCACGCGTTTGACGCCAGCCATGCGGGCAGCCTCGAACACGTTGTAGCAACCTTCAATGTTCAGGCGGCGAATACGGTCCCATGTGTCCTCCTCTGGGATGCCGGCCAGGTGAACTACACAATCGATTCCCTGCATCGCTCGAACAAGTTGTTCGATGTCGGTAATGTCAGTCGTCACGACTTCCTCGCCGGCACCAGCAGGCACTTGGGGTGCGACATCGGCAAGCCGTATCAGTTCGTAATGCCCTTGCAACCCTTTGCGCAGCACACGGCCGATGTGACCGGCAGCACCGGTAATCAAGACGCGCTTCATGAACTTCTCCTATATATTGCGTGGTCGGCCTGCTTCGAGAAGCAAACCTTCTAACGGAAAGGACGGATAGTCGCCATCCATTCTGATGCGTCGGTGAACACCAGCTATGCACCAGCTATGCAGCGGAACTGCTCACCGCCGGTTGGCTCATTGTGGTCCGGCTATTGATCACGAACACCATGGCCAGAACACCCACCAGGTCAATCGTTGCGCCAAGCGCGAATGCACTGCTGTATCCGCCGAAGTACTGAACCGCGAAGCCAGTAACGGTGGGGCCAACGATGCCGGAAATATTGCCCAGAAGGTGCACAAAGCCGCTGACACCGCCCAGATGCTTCCCCGGAACGAGTTCGTGCATCAGCGCCCAGCAAGCCTGCGAGGAGGCAGTCAGGAATAGCACTGCGGCCGCCACCAGAGCCACTGCCGTGGCGGTTTTCGTAGCGAAACTCACGACAAGCATGGCGAGTGCCGACAAGGCGAGTGGCAACACCGCAGAGAGCTTGCGTGCATTCAGCGGATTCTTCATGCGCTTGTAGATGAAATCGGACAGGATGCCGCCGCCGAAATAGCCGATTGCGCCGCACGCCCAAGGAATTGTGCTCAGGATGCTCATCTGTTTCAGGTCGAGGTGCAGCGCATTGGTGAAGTAGCTCGGCAGCCAGGATACGAAAATGAACAGGGTGTAGTTCACCGCAAACAAGCCGGTGCCCAGCGCCAGTATGCTGGGCTTGAACAGATACTCGCGCAGCGTCGTCCCGTGCTCGCCCTCCTCGGCTGGGTGCGCGGCGCTGCGGCTCTGTTCGATCAGCTTCACTTCATCCGCGGCCACACGGCGGTTCTGCACCGGGGTATCGGTAACGAAATAGCGCCAGAAGCCGATCCAGATGAAGCCAATCAGCGCAATCACGACAAACGATATGCGCCACCCGAAGGCGATTGCCACCAGGCCGACAATCGGGCCGGCGATTGCACTGCCGAGCGTCTGCCCCGAGAAGGAGAAGCCGATCATCCTGCCGGTTTCATTACGCGGAAACCAATTGGTAATGGTCCGGTTGGTTGTCGAATTCATCGGCCCTTCCCCGAAACCGAATAACGCGCGCGCCATGAGAAGCGTGGTGAAGCCCGTCACCCCCGCGGTGAGTCCACACAGCAGTGACCAACCTCCCATCGCCCAGGAGAAGACACGCCGAGGCCCATAGCGGTCAGCAAGCTGGCCGCCGACAAACGCAAAGATGGAATATCCAAAAAAGAAGCTGCTAAAGATAATGCCGAGCTGCGACGGGGAGATGTTTAGCTCTTTGCTGATAATCGGGGCAACGACGCCCAGTGCCGCGCGATCCATGTAGTTGATCATCCCGGCCGCAAATAACAAACCGGCTACTACGTATCGATATCTTCCAGACATGATTGTCTCCAAAACTTTATTCTGTTCATGAATACGCTTATGAAAACTAATTGCGAATTCAAGGACCGGAATCTTCAAGCAACAGGGGTGGGAGGAAAGCGTGCCTGCTCGGCACCGTCCTTTCCTGCTCGGAACACTTCCAGCTATGGGGGGCAGACTTGAAGCGGAAAAGAGAGTTCACTACGACGAATGCATCTTGATGCGCAGAGGAGGAAGTTTGTACGGCAAATCGAAGACTCAGCCGCCTACGGCGCCCTGCGTGTTCACATACAAGGCATAGACTGACTGGCAAGAAGCCATAAAGAGCCGATTGCGCATCAGCCCACCAAAACAGAGATTGGCACAGCGTTCGGGAAGCGCGATCCGGCCGATCAGTTTTCCCTCGGGCGACACGCACATGACACCGTCAAGATCGTCGCTGCCCATGCCCCAACCACACCATAGGTTTCCGTGAATATCGCAGCGCATGCCGTCGATGGTTCCTGCGCCCGCATCGAGCAGGATTCTTCCGTTGGCGATCTGCGTGCCACCGTCGACGAGGTCATAGGCCCAAATCTTGCGCCCTGGCGTCCCACGCGATTCGATGACGTACAAGATGCGCTCATCGGCGGAGAAGCACAGGCCGTTGGGCCCCTTCAACTCAGTTGTCATGACCGTCGGCGAGCCCGACCCGGCATCGATCCGGTAGACCGAGTGCGGTAGTTCCGGGGTCGCGGCGCGACCTTCGTAGTTGCCCTGTATTCCCATTGGCGGATCGGTGAACCAGATGGAACCGTCAGATTTGACGACGACATCGTTGGGCGAATTGAGGCGCTTTCCCTCAAAGCGGTCGATCAACACCGTGAGGCTACCGTCGTATTCGGTACGCACAACGCGACGCCCGCCGTGTTCGCATGTGATCAATCGTCCTTGCCGGTCGCGCGTGTTGCCGTTGGCGTAGCCGGACGGTTGCCGGTACACGCTGACCGCGCCAGTCTCCTCCTCCCACTTCATCATTCGGTTATTCGGAATGTCGCTCCACAATAAAAAGCGGCCATCGCCGAACCAGACTGGCCCTTCCGCCCAGCGAAATCCAGTTGCGATCTGCTCCACCGCGGCGTAGGCGATCCGGTATTTCTCGAACTCCGGATCCAGCACCTGAATGCGAGGATCGGGGTATCGTGCACTTGGTTGCCACATGACGTACCTTCCTTCTTGCTGTTCCCGTATGCCGGCAGTCAGCTCATGATGCCGATATGCCAGGGCACGAACTCGTTGTCCCCGAGCCCTAGCAGTTCGCTCTTCGACGCCTTGCCCGAAGCGGTAAGCAGCATCAGCTGAAAGATCTCTTCGCCGACCTGCTCGATGGTTTTCTCGCCGTCCAGAATCGTGCCGCAGTTCAGGTCCATGTCTTCCTCAAGCCGCCGGTACATCGGCGAATTGGTGGCCAGCTTGAGGCTGGGTACAGGCTTGGCGCCGAACATCGAGCCGCGTCCGGTGGTGAAGGCGATCAGGTTGGCGCCGCCGGCGATCTGCCCGGTGGCCGAGACCGGGTCGTAGCCCGGCGTGTCCATGAATACAAGCCCGTGCTGGGTGACCGGCTCGGCGTAGCGGTACACCTCCATCAGCGGACCCGTACCGCCCTTCATCGACGAGCCCAGTGACTTTTCGAAAATGTTGGCTAAGCCACCCATCTGGTTGCCCGGGCTGACCGCGCCGTTGATCTGCACGTCACGTCCGACGGAATAGTCCTCTTTCCACCAGAGTACCCGTTCCAGCAGTTTCTCGCCGACTGCGCGGCTGGCGGCACGGCGGGTCAGCGTGTGCTCCACCCCGTAGATTTCCGGGGTCTCCGACAGGATGGCGGTGCCGCCGTGGCGCACCAGCAGATCCACAGCCGCCCCCAGCGCCGGATTGGCGGTGATGGAGGAAAACCCGTCCGAACCGCCGCACTGCAGGCCCACGGTCAGGTGGCTGGCCGGCACAGGACGGCGCTCCACGCTGTTGACCAGCGGCAGCAATTCCCTGACCGCGGCAATGCCGGCCTCGATGGTCTTGCGCGTGCCGCCACTTTCCTGCATGACGAAGGTGCGCAGCAAGGGACCGGGTTCCAGAGACTGCGTGTCGAGCAGGCCTTTTAGCTGGTTGCGTTCGCAACCCAACCCTACGACCAGTGCGGCGCCCAGGTTGGCGTGGCGCGCATAGCCGGCCATGGTCCGGCGCAGCAGATCCATCGGCTCGCCGGTCATCTCCATGCCGCAGCCCAGCGAGTGACTGAACGCCACCACGCCGTCGACGTTGGGGAAGTCGGCGAGCCTCTGCGGCGTGAACCACTCCGCGATCTTGCGTACGACGGTGGCCGAGCAATTCACCGTAGAGAGGATGCCGAGATAGTTGCGCGTGCCCACACGGCCGTCATCGCGCACGATGCCGTCGAAGCTCGCCTGCCGGTCGGCTTCGATCGGGACCACGGGCAGGTAATCGCGGCTGAAGGCGTAGTCTCGCTCGTATTCCTGAAAGCTGACGTTGTGCGAATGGACGTAGCTGCCCGGCTGGATGTCGGCTGCGGCAAAGCCGATGCAGACGTTGTACTTCAGGATCGGCTCGCCGGCCTTGATAAAGCGGGCGGCGATCTTGTGGCCGGCGGGCACCTGGCTGCGCACCCCCCAGGTTTCCCCCGGCATTTGCGCGCCGATGGCCACATTCATGCGGGCGACCAACACGTTGTCCGCGGGATGCAGGCGGATGCAAGGTCCAATGATGCTCTTTTGCTGGGTTTCCATACTACGTTTCCTGGAATGCGGAATCGGATAAAGGCCAGGCGCTCACTCGGCCTGGATGCCGGCGCTTTTCACCACGCCGCCCCACTTGGGGACTTCGGTGGTCATGAACGTGCTGAACTGTTCGGGACTGGTGCCGAGGATAGTGAACCCCTGCTCGGTGAACTTGGCGCGCAACCCCGGTTCTTTCAGGGCTATGCCGACTTCGGCGCTGATCTTGCCGGCGACAGGCTTGGGCGTCTTGGCAGGCACGAACAGGCCATACCAGGTCAGCACCTCGAAGTCCTTCAACCCCGCCTCCGACATTGTTGGCACCTGCGGCAGCGCCGGGGCGCGCGCCAGGCTGGACACCGCGATGGCCTTGAGCTTGCCGCTCTTGATGAACGGTGCGGCTACCGGCACATTGGCAAACATCAGGGGCACGGTGCCGGACATCACGTCGGTCAGCGCCGCCGCCTCCCCCTTGTACGGCACATGCGTCAGCTTGATGCCGCTCATCGAATCGAATAGTGCACCGGCAATGTGCTGCGGTCCGCCAGCGCCCGACGAGGCATAGCTGCCCAGCTTGTCGGCACGCGCGAGCGCGATCACATCCTGCACCGTGCGGGCCTGCACCGACGGATGCACCACCATCACCAGCGGCATCGATACCACTTGCGTCACCGGCATGAAATCCTTCAGCGGATCGAATGGCAGATTTGCGTACAGGCTCGGCGCGATGACCATGGTCGACTGCGACGCCAGCATCATCGAATAGCCGTCGGCGGCCGACTGGGCCACGTTGGTCGCGGCGATGGTGCCGGTGGCCCCGGGCCGGTTATCGACGATCACAGTCTGGCCCGTCTGCTTGGCGAGTTGGGCACCGATCTGGCGGGCCACGATGTCGGCGCCGCCGCCGGGGGCGAAGCCCACCACGATGCGGATGGTCTTTCTCGGATAAGCGTCGGCGGCCCTTGAAGGCGAGGCGCAGAGTATCGCCACGATGCCGGCAATCGCTGCGCACAGCACAATACGCCGGCGCTCATGGTTGGACTGGTGGCTGAAGGGGGTGGTTGGCATGGTTGTCTCCCGGTTGTTATGTCTTGTTTTCAGCACCGGTCCATCGCGGTTCTTTGTCCACGGATGGGCCGATGGTCCCGTTGTCGGTTCAGGCCGCCAGCAGTTGCGCGTCCGGCATCACGAAGCCCAGCGCGTCCAGCGACTGCGCCAGGGCCAGGCGCTGGCCGGGCTGCAACTCCGTGAGCGGCGGGCGCACGATGCGCCATGCCTCGTCCGTGCTCTGCGCGGCGATGGCCTCCTTCATGGCTGCGATCATCGGGAACTGCTGGAAGGCGGCGCGGGTGCGGTTGAGTGCTGCCTGGCGCTCGTCGGCGTCGGCATCCCGCCAGTGGCGGTATAGGCCCACGATGGGCGCGGGGTTGACGTTGCCGGTGGCGGTAATGCAGCCGGCGCCGCCGGCGCGCATCGTTTCCAGCAGGAGAGCCTCGGTGCCGGAGAACACGTCGAAGCCGCGGGCGCCGAATCGCTCGATCATGGCGCGCGTATTGGCGAAGTCACCCGAGCTGTCCTTCACGCCGGCGATGATGTCGGGATAGGCGCTCAACAGGCGGTCGACCAAGTCCAGGCCGAGCGGCACCTGGCTCACGGCGGGGATGTGATACAGGTAGACCCGCAAACGCGCATCGTCCACCCCCTCGATCACCTGGGCAAAGGCACGGAACAGGCCATCGTCACTGACGCCCTTGTAGTAGAACGGCGGCAGCATCAACACGCCGGCGCAGCCCGCCGCCACGGCGTGGCGAGTCAGGGCGATGGCATCCGGCAGCGCGCAGGCGCCCGTGCCGGGCATCAACCGGGCGGCAGGAATACCAGCCTCGAGCAGTACGTCCAGCAAGCTGCGCTTTTCATCGACCGACAGCGAATTGGCTTCCGAGTTGGTGCCGAACACCGCCAGCCCAACGCCTTGCGCGGTCAGCCAGCGGCAATGGCGGACGAAGCGCTCGGCATCCGGCGCATAGTCGGCCCCGAACGGCGTTAGCACGGGAGAGAAAACCCCGCGGGGGCGGGAAACATTGCTCATGGGTCGTCTCCTGGGGGAATCTTGATTCGAATTGAGACAGATTGTAGAAACTGGCAGAATGCAAAAACAGCATTGACCGCCTCGTTCAATCAATAGAATTTTTTTGTTATGGACACCCGCTACCTGCAGAGCTTCGTTGCCGTGGTTGAGTACGGTTCCTTCGCGGAAGCCGCGCGTCGCCTCGGCCTCACGGCAGCCGCAATCGCGGCGCGAGTCCAGGCGCTGGAGGACGCGCTGGATACCCCCCTGGTCCAGCGAGCGGGCCGCACGGTCCAGCCAACCCAGGCGGGCTTGCGCGTCCTGCCCAAGGCGCGCGCGGTGGTGCGCGACGTGCGCGACCTGAGCGCGGTGGCGCATGACGACACCCTGCTGGGGGAATTGCGGCTGGGCGTGTCGACTTCGTCGTTGACCGGTCTGTTGCCGCGGATCCTGGAGGGGCTCTACGCGGCGCATCCGCAGCTGAAGATCTTCGTGGAGCCGGGCGCCTCTTCGCACCTGTACCGGCGCATCGTCTCGGGCGACCTGGACGCTGGCATCATCGTGGCGCCGCAGTTCACGATTCCCAAGGCATTCGCCTGGCAAGTGCTGGTGGAAGAACCGTTTATCGTGCTGGCATCGCAAACCATGGCTGGCCGCGGCGCGCATGACCTGCTCGCCAGCGAGCCATTCATTCGCTACGACCGCGGCATGTGGGGGGGGATGGTGGCAGACCGCTACCTGCAGGAGCACAACATCGTGCCGCAAGAGCGATTGGAGATCGATGCGCTCAATGCCATCGCCACCATGGTCCACCAGGGCATCGGCGTCTCGCTGGTACCGGACTGGACGCCGCCGTGGCCCGAGGGCCTGAAGCTGGCGCGGATCCCGCTGCCCGGGCGGGCACCGGTGCGCAAGGTGGGGTTCCTGTGGTCGCCACACGGAGCGCACGCCGCCCTGTCGCAGGCATTCCTGGATTTCGGCTTGGCCTCCTCGCGCCGGGCGGGGGAACGCTGACCGCGCGGCCGCCGCCATCGCGGTGCGCACGCGCGGTGGCGCCCACAGCATTTAGCGCTCGGCCGCCTGGCCTTCCGTCCAGGCCTTGTACCGCGCCTTGTTCTCCTCGTTGGGCGGATACAAGCCGGGCAACGGCGCGCCGCGCTCCACTTGCTGCATGATCCAGCCCTCCAGACGCTCCTGCTCCACCGAGGCGGCAATCACTTCGTCCAGCATGGCGGCAGGAATCAGCACCGCGCCGTCCTGATCCACCACGATGACATCGTTGGGGAACACCGCGACCCCGCCGCAGTCGATGGGCTCCTGCCAGCCGACGAAGGTCAGGCCGGCGACCGAAGGCGATGCCGCTACGCCCCGGCACCACACCGGCAATCCCGTGCCCAGCACCCCCGCCACATCGCGCACCACACCATCAGTCACCAGCCCGGCCACACTGCGCTTGCGCAGGCGCGCGCACAGGATATCGCCGAAGATGCCGGCGTCGGTCACGCCAAGCGCACCCACCACCGCGATGCAACCGGCCGGCATGTCCTCGATGGCCGCGCGCGTGGAAATCGGCGAACCCCACGAGGCCGGCGTCGCAAGGTCTTCGCGAGCGGGCACGAAGCGCAAGGTAAAAGCGCGGCCGACCAGGCGTGGCTGGCCGGGTGCCAGCGGCTGCGTGCCGCGCAGCCATATGTTGCGCAGGCCGTGCTTGAGCAGCACGGTGGTCAGGGTGGCGGTGGTCACGCCTTGCAGAGCCTTGACCACGCTCTCGTCGAGGGGAAGCGATGCGGTCGCCATGATGTTTCCTTTTTTCATTGGGTTTGGGGTTGAATCAGCCAGTGCCGCACGCCCGTCATGCCTTGCCAGACGCCGCAGCAGGTGGTCGACTTCGTGCCGGGCGGTGGCCGACATGGCCGCCGCTGGCTTGCGCCGCGCAGGTGAGGATCCCGCGGCGCATCATCACGTACTTGCGCACGGGTTCAAATACTCTGGATGAGGCCACCGTCGATGCGGATGGTCGAGCCGGTGATATAGCCGGCGCGGTCGCTGGCCAGGAAGGCCACCGCATCGGCATATTCCTCCGGGCGGCCGTAGCGGCCCACGGCGATGGCAGCGGTGCTTTCGGCCGACACGTCCGCCACCGGGCGATGCTCGCGCCCGGCCTTGGCTTCATCCAGGAAGCGGATGCGGTCAGTGGCGATGCGCCCCGGCAGCACGATATTGATCGTCACGCCGTCACGGCCGACTTCACGCGCCAGCGTCTTGGACCAACCCACCAGCGTCAAGCGCAGCGCATTGGAAATGCCCAGGTTCGGAATCGGCGCGACCACGCCGGATGAGGTGCTGGTGACGATGCGCCCCCACTGCCTGGCGCGCATGCCGGGCAGCACCCGGTCGGTAATCGCGATCACCGACAGCACCATGCTTTCGAAGTGCTTGCGCCACAGTGCCGTTTCCTGGCCGAACGCGGTGGTGGGCGGCGGCCCGCCGGTATTGTTGACGAGGATATCGACCTGGCCGAACCGGGCCTCGATGGCGGCGACATGGGTCTCGATCGACGCCAGGTCCGCGAGATCCCAGGTGCGCGCTAGCGCCGCGCCGCCCTTGGCGGTGATCGTAGCGGCGGTGCGGCTTGCTGCTTGCTCATTGACGTCTGCGACCACGACCTTCGCGCCCTCCGCTGCCAGCGCCAGCGCGATGGCGGTGCCCAGGCCGCCACCGCCGCCCAGCACCAGAGCTACCTTGCCCTCAATTCCTAATTGCATGAATGCCTCACATGAAAAACCTGAAAAACCTGAAAAACTTGAACTTGGATTGACACTTCTCGGTTGCCTGCCGGGTTGAGAGCAGCCCGGCGCTCACACCACGGCCACCGGCGTCAACGCCGCGCGCCCGCCCAGCACGGCTCGCACGTTATCCAGCATCAACCCCAGCATTACCGCGCGCGTTTCCCGCGTGGCCGAACCCGCGTGCGGAGAGAGCAACACGTTCGGCAGCGCGCTCAGCGGCGAATCGGCCAGCGGCTCGGACTCGAACACATCGAGCGCCGCGCCCCGGATGGTGCCGGCCTTCAGGGCCTCGCCAAGTGCGGCCTCGTCGACCACGCTGCCGCGCGCCATATTGAGCAGGTAGCCGTTCGGCCCCAGCGCAGCCAGTATCGCGGCGTCGACCAGGTGGCGATTCTGCTCGGTCGCGCGGCAGGTGAGGATCAGGATGTCTACCGACGCGGCGAGCGCGAGGGGGCTTTCGCAATAGCGGTATGGCAGGCTTGCGCGCTGCGTGCCGGTGTAGGCCAGATCCACGCCGAAGGGCGTCAGCCGCCGCGCAATGCCCATGCCGATGCGGCCGAGCCCGACGATGCCCACGCGCTTGCCGGCCAGGCTGGTGGTGAGCGGGAAGTTGTGCTCGCGCCAGGCGCCGCCGCGCACATGGCGGTCGGCCGCGGGAATCTGGCGCAGCAGAGCCAGCAACAGGCCGATGCCGAGTTCGCAGACGGCCGCGTCCAGCACCCCGGGCGTGTTGGTGACCACGATGCCGCGCTTGGCCGCATGGGCGACGGGGATGCCGTCGTAGCCCACGCCCGAGGTCGCGATCACCCGCAGCGCAGGCAGGCGGTCGATTACCTCCGCGCGCACCTGGTAATTGCTACGCGTGACGATGGCGCGCACCGCGCCGCGCAAGGCACCGTCAGCCGCGATCTCGGCCTCGCAGACGCAGCGGAAATCGGCGTCGATGACGTCTTGCTGCACAGCGTCGAAGAGGCCGATGCGCAGCACCGGCTCACGTGTATCGCTTGTCATGCCCACCCCTCCTCACTCTGGCGCCTTGCCGCGCGTTTCGGGCGCGCGCAGGAAGTCGAAGTCGACGCCCTGGTCAGCCTGCGTCACGGTCTGCAGGAACAACTTCAGATAGCCACGCGGCGCGCTCGGCTCGACCACGGGGAAAGCCGCGCGGCGGCGCTCCAGTTCCTCGTCCGATACCAGCAGGGCGAGCTCGCGGCGGCTCACGCTCAGGCGGATGCGGTCGCCGGTTTGCACCAGCGCCAGCGGCCCGCCTACGGCGGCTTCGGGGGTCACATGCAGCACCACCGTGCCGAACGCGGTTCCGCTCATGCGTCCGTCGGAAATCCGCACCATGTCCTTGACGCCGGCCCGCGCCAGCTTGCGCGGGATCGGGATATAGCCGGCCTCGGGCATGCCCGGCGCGCCCTTGGGGCCGATATTCTTCAGCACCAGGATGTCGTTGGCGTTAACGTCCAGGTCGTCCAGGTCGATGCGCTCGATCAGGTCCTGCGCGCTCTCGAAAACCACCGCGCGGCCCTCGTGCTCCATCAGCTCCGCGTTCGCCGCGGACTGCTTGATGATTGCGCCGCCAGGCGCCAGGTTGCCGGCGAGCACGGCGATGCCGCCTTGCGGGTAGATCGGATTGTCCATGCTTCGCACCACATCCTGTGCGAAGCCCGGGCCGGCATTATCCAACTCCTCGCCTAGCGTACGGCCGGTGACGGTCAGCGCATCGAGGCGTAGCAGCGGGCGCAGTTCGCGCAACAAAGTGGCCATCCCGCCGGCCTTGTGGAAGTCCTCCATATAATGCTGGCCGTTCGGCTTCAGATCGAGTAGCACCGGCGTTTCGCGGCCCATGCGGTCAAGCGCCTGCATATCGATATCCAGGCCCATGCGGCCGGCGATGGCCGCCAGGTGCACGATGCCGTTGGTCGAGCCGCCGATGGCCAGCAGCACGCGCATGGCATTCTCGAACGCAGCCGGCGTCAGGATGCTGTCAATGGTCAGACGCTCGCGCGCCATCGCCACGGCGCGTGCGCCGGTCTCCTCGGCAATGCGGATGCGGTCGGCGGTCACGGCCGGCGGCGTGGCGCTGCCCGGAAGGCTCATGCCCAACGCTTCGGCCAGGCAGGCCATGGTGCTGGCGGTGCCCATCACCGAGCAGGTGCCGACGCTGGCCACCAGTTGGCTGTTGACCTGCGCGGTCTCATCCGCGTCGATCTCCCCGGCGCGAAACTTGCCCCAGTAGCGGCGGCAGTCGGTGCATGCACCCACGCGTTCGCTGCGGTGCGAGCCCGTCAGCATGGCACCGGTGACCAGTTGGATCGCGGGCACGCCGGCAGAGGCCGCGCCCATCAGCTGCGCCGGCACGGTCTTGTCGCAGCCGCCGATCAGCACCACGGCATCCATCGGCTGGGCGCGGATCATTTCCTCCGTATCCATCGACATCAGGTTGCGCAGATACATGCTGGTCGGCGCGGCAAAGCTCTCGTGGATGGAGATGGTCGGGAACGCCATCGGCAACCCGCCGGCGAGCATGATGCCGCGCTTCACCGCTTCGATCAGCTGCGGCATGTTGCCGTGGCACGGGTTGAATGCGCTACCGGTATCGGCGATGCCAATCACCGGGCGGTCGAGCGCCGCATCGGTATAGCCTGAGCCTTTGATGAAGGCCTTGCGCAGGAACAGCGAGAACCCAAGGTCACCATAGTTGGTCAGTCCTTTGCGAAGGCCTGTGTCTGCGGCGGAAGTGTCCGGTCCTTTCGGTTTGGTAGGGGTCATGGTCGTGGGGAGAAGTCGGTTCAGCTATCGTTCAGCTATCGTTCAGCTATCGTTCAGCTATCGTTCAGCTATCGGAATTGATATGGGCGTCGGTGATTACCTTTTCCCAGCGGGTGACCTCGATGCGCAGGCGCTCGGCCGCCTTTTCAGGGGTTGTCGGCGGCAAGGCATAGACACCCTGCTTCAGAAACTGTGCCTTGACGTCGGGCATTGCCAGGATCCTGGTCAGCGCCGCATTCAGGCGCTCGACCACCGGTGCGGGCGTGCCCGCAGGTGCCAGCACGCCGAAGGTGGAGCTGACGTCCAGCGAGGGCATGCCGCTCTCGGCGGCAGCGGGCACGTCCGGCAGCATCGAGATGCGCGTCGGCGCCGCCACGGCAAGCGCGCGCAACTGTCCCGCCTTGATGAACGGCTGCGCGGCCGGCACGGTCTCCACCATCATGTTGACCTGGCCGGCCACCAAGTCTGTCATGGCGGGGCCGCTGCCCTTGTACGGCACATGGGTCATGTCGATGTTTGCGTCTTTCTTGAAGATCTCGGCCGCCATGCGCTGCGGGGCGCCGGCACCCGACGAGGCATAGTTAAGCTTGCCGGGATTGGCCTTGCCGTACTTGACCAGTTCCTGCAGCGTACTGACCGGCACCTTGGGATTGACCACCACCACCAATGGCACGGAGCCGACTACCATCACCGGGGTGAAGTCCTTGATGATGTCGTAACGCAAGCGCCCCTTCTCCAGGGTGGCCATGGTGGCGTGAGACGTGAGTGCGCCCATGAGCAACGTATAGCCGTCTGGCGTGCTCCGGGCGACCACTTCAGCGCCAATGTTGCCGCCTGCGCCTCCCCGGTTGTCAACGACCACTTGCTGGCCCAGTACTTCGCCCAGGCGGGTGGCGACGATGCGACCGATCACGTCCGTAGCGCCGCCCGGCGGATAAGGCACGACCAGCCGGATCGGCTTGTCCGGATAGGCCGCGAACGCGGCCGGTGCAAGGGTGAAAGCGGTCATGGCGGCAAGGGCCAACAGGCCGGCCCGCAGCAGGGTTCTGCGAGTCGCATTGGTGATGGGGAATTCCATGTCGTCTCCGGTTTCTTGTTGTCGGCGCACCCCTGGCGGGGGGTGCGTCATGTACGGAGTTTGACGAAGACGGAAGATAAGAAGAAGCGATCCCCAGACCGATTAACCAAAAGATTATTTTGGTTTCGGCAGCGCCCCCACCGGGGCGAGGCGCAGGCTGGCTAGCGCCAGCATTCCACGCTGCGCGGCCATCTCTTCAAGAAATGGCTTTTCAGTCGGCGCGTGCCAAGCGCGCCGTGGACGTGGACGCTGGTGCCCTGCGCGCGAGGGCAGCCTGCTCGAAACCATACGCGTACTGGATCAGTTGAGCCTCGCTCCAGGGCTGACCGAGAAACTCCATGCCGACGGGCACGCCGCGCGGAGCATCCCCGGTTGGAGAAGAAAACCCGGCAGGAACAACAACGGCGGGGAAACCTGTTAGCGAAGCCAGAATACCATTGCGTTCCTTCTGGTCATACTCTCCAATCGGCACAGGCAGGCGTTTTTGGTGTGGATAAATCATCGCATCCAGCCGATTTTCCGCCATCAAGTTTGCAAGACTCATCTTAAGCGCTTCGATCTTTAGTATCCGTTCCTTGTAGTCCGGTTCATTCAGGCCATTTTCCAGACCTTGGGCGGACAGCAAGAATTTACTCAGCGATTGATGCGTTTTTCCACTGGCGATGATCTCATCCAGTGAATGTGCGGGATAATTTTTTCCGCCCGTTTTGAGGTAGGCATTAATGCTGCTTTTGTATTCATACTTCTGCACATCAAGGCCAGCATTCAATTTATCAGTATCCATCTCCGGCGTTGAGACGGGCACAATAATTGCTCCCTTCTTCTTCAGAATATCGATCGCATTCGCCATGACGCGATTGACATCCTGATGGTCTGGCCCATTTCCGAAAAGAGTCTGCATTACACCGATCCGCACCCCTTTCAACCCTTCCTTGCGCAGGGAATCGGTATACGTCTTGGGGATGTGCCCGACGCTAAATGCAGTCACTGGATCGGCTCGATCATACCCCGCCATGACGTCCAGCATGCGGGCGGCATCGCCCACCGAACGCGCAATAGGTCCCGCTTCATCTTGAGTGAAGGAAACCGGCACGATGCCAGATCTGCTGACCAATCCAAGCGTCGGCCGAATTGCAACCAGGCTATTGCTAGAAGCCGGCGAACGAAGCGAATTTGCCGTATCCGATCCGGTACCGATCGTTGCGAAATTTGCAGCCAGTGCCGCCGCAGTGCCGCCGCTTGAGCCACCGGGAGTCAATTTTAGATCGTAGGGATTCTTTGTCTGCCCGCCCAGGGAGCTCACAGTAACGCCGCCTAGCGCAAACTCCTGAAGATTAGTCTTTCCAAGAATCAATGCACCATTATTCTTTAGTTTACTTACAACAAACGCATCTTCTGCGGGCCGCGCCCCAGCCAACGAAGCGGAGCCCCCAGTGGTTGGCATGTCTGCAGTATTGTAATTATCCTTGAGGACTGTCGGAATGCAGTGCAATGGTTTCATTTTTCCACTGCGCTTGAATTCCAGATCCATGGCATCTGCTTGCGCAAGAGCGTCCGGATTAATGTAGAGCATGGCGTTCAATGCCGGGCCCTGTTTATCATAAGCCTGAATTCGATCCAGATAGTGCTTTACAAGTCCATGGCATGTCAAATTTCCTGCCTGCATTGCCTCATGGATCTGGGCAACGGACGATTCCATAATATTAAATGGCTTGTCCGCTGAATAAGCTGCTAAAGGTAGCAACCCGGATACTACTACCATTGTATTGACTGCGATCTGCTTCATCAGAATGCTTCTATCAAGGTTAACAGGGAAGGATAAACATTTAATCGAACCACAAAAAATAAAGCGTCCCGAAGGATTGGCCACGCTGGCCTTATCCGAGGTAGCGTCGGCGTGCCGGCTTGAGCACAGCAATAGCCAGCAATGCTGTCGAAATGTCGAGGGCAATGGCGACACCAAATACCGGCATCCAGCTACCGAGTCTTTCGTGCATCAGGGCAGCGAGCGGTCCGCCCAGGATTGAACCAATGCCCTGGGAGATGTAGAGCCAGCCGTAATTGGTGGTTGCATAGCGCGTGCCGAACGTATCGGTCAACGTGGACGGAAAGAGCGAGAAGATCTCTCCCCAGCCGAGAAACACGACGCCGGACAACAGCACGAACAGCACGGCGTTCTCGCGGGTCAGGAGCCACAGCGCCATCGCCACTCCTTCCAGCGCGAAGGCGAAGCACATCGTGTTTTCGCGGCCCCACCGGTCGGACACCCAGCCAAACAGTGGGCGTGTCAAACCGTTAGTGAACCGATCGATCGTGAGTGCCAGCGGTAGCGCGGCCATGCCGAGCACGGTTATGCCCGCCACACCGAAGTCCTTGGCGAACGTGGCCATCTGCGATGTCACCATCAGCCCCGACGTGGACATCATCGTCATCATGCCGAAGAGGAGCCAGAACAACGGCGTGCGCAGCATCTGACGGGTCGGTACATCGCGGGCGGCCGGCCCGGCAATCTCACGGGCGGGGGCGTGCTCCGATAGCGCCATGCCACGCGGTGAACGCAAGCCCTGCGAGGCGATGAACCCGATGAAGGCGAACAGCAGGCCAAACTGCCACAAGGTCGCTTCGACCCCCTTCTCGGCTAACGCCGAGGCGATCGGGAAGGTCGTGGCGATGGCGCCCATGCCGTATCCCGCTGCGACCATGCCTACGGCAAGCCCGCGCCGATCGGGGAACCAGCGCACCATTTGACCCACCACACCGACGTAGACAATGCCCGTGCCCAGCCCGCCTACCACGCCATAGCTGAGATACAGCAAACCGACACTGTGCACCTGCGCTGCCAGGACCCAGCTCAGACCGGATAGCACCGTGCCGAGCGCAATCAGCCTGCGCGGCCCGAAGCGTTCGATCAGTGCCCCCTGGAACGGTGAGAAGAATGTCTGCAGCACGATCAGCAGCGAGAACGTGATCTGCAACTCCGACAGCGGAACCCCCAGCTTGGCTGCCAGCGGCTTCGTAAACAGTGTCCAGACATACTGCGGGCTGGAAATCGCCATCATGCACAGCATGCCAAGTGCCAGCTGAATCCAGCGCACGCGCGCCGCCGGCAAGGCCACTGTGGCGCCGGTGGCTGCACTCTCTGCAACGGTATTCATCAATCTACTCCTGGGAACAAAGAAACAAGCGACTAAGACTGCCCCGCGAGGCCGCGGGCCCATGCACCATCCGGGCGCGCATTACCAGGCAGCAACGGCGCCATCGCTGCGGGGATCGAAGCCGCCCTCGTAGAGCCCGTTCGCTTGCAGCACGATAGCGCCGGCATGCCCCATGGTCTCGTCGTAAGGCTTCAATAGCTCGACCTCATGGCCAAGCGCACGCAGGGCGTCGCAAGTGGATTGGGGAAACCGCGCTTCGAGCTTGAGGGTGTCGGTCGTCTGGCCCCAGGTGCGGCCCAGCAGCCAGCGAGGTGCGTCGATGGCTGCCTGCGGATTCATGCCGAAATGCACGATGCGCGAGAAGACCGCGCTTTGCGATTGCGGCTGACCGTCGCCGCCCATGTTTCCGTAGACGAGGGTGCGCCCGTCGGCGAGGCGGGCAAGCGCCGGGTTCAGTGTATGGAACGGCTTACGCCCCGGCGTCAACGGGTTGCGCGCGGCCGGGTCCAGCGAGAAGCTGCAGCCGCGGTTCTGCCAGTTGATGCCGGAGCCAGGCAGCACGATCCCGCTGCCGAACTCGTGATAGATGCTCTGGATGAAGCTAACTGCGACGCCGTCTCCATCGATCACGCCCATCCAGACCGTATCGGCTGGCCCTAGGCCCTGCCCCCAGGGCAGCGCTTGGTCGGGCCGGATACGCGCGGCCGCGGCATCGAGCCAAGCCGGTGTCAGGAGGTCCCGCGGATCCACGTCCATGAACGCGGGGTCTGTGATATGGCGGTCGCGCGCAAGGAAGGCTTGCTTGGTTGCCTCCACACAGGCGTGGACGAACGGCGCGCCGGTCTCGTCCATTCCACTGCCCAGCAGGCGGTCCAGCTGGCCCAGGATCTGCAGTGAGACCAGGCCCTGGGTAGGCGGCGGCATGTTATAGACCATGCCGCGAGAGTGCGCCAGAGCGAGCGGCTCCTTCCATACCGCGCGATGGTCTGAAAGATCCTTCAGGCTCAGCGGACTGCCAACTGCCGCCAGATCGCGCGCAATGCTCCGGGCAAGGTCGCCCTGGTAGAAATCGTCGAGGCCTGCCTCCGCCAGTTGCCGAAATGTAGCCGCCAAGCGCGGCTGGCAAAAGCGCGCTCCTGGCAACGGCACGCCGTCCGCGAGGAATGTTTCGGAAAATCCGGTAATTCCAGATAGTTCACCGGCCTTGGCGGCAACGCAGGTGGCCTGGCTATGCGTGACCGGCACCCCGTCGCTGGCATAGCCGATGGCGTCTGCAAGCAACCGCGAGAGTGGCATCCGCCCTCCGAGCACCTCGCGCGACCAGGTGCGTGCGGCACTCCAGCCGGATACCGTGCCGGCCACGGTGTTAGCCGCCAGGCCGCCCCGAAAAGGAATCGAGGTCAGGCCCGCTTGGCGATAGCGCTCGATGCTGGCGGCACCTGCCGCCGCGCCGCATGCCTCCAAGCCTCTGGGCGCCTCGTTCGGCCTAGCGATCAGCCAGAAGCTGTCGCCCCCGATACTGTTCATGTGTGGGTAGGCCACTGCGATGGTTGCTGCTGCAGCGATCATCGCTTCAACCGCGTTACCGCCCTCTCGCAAGACAGCTAATGCACTCTGAGAGGCTAAGGAATGCGGCGCCACGGCCATGCCGCGACTGCCACGAATCGGGTTCCGATGAAATGTCACGCTAAGCCACCGTAAATTATGTATACATAAATTTACGGTGGATGAAGCAACTTACATGCCCGCGAACGGACCGCACTGCGCCGGCGACATTCAGCGCCGTCCCAGCCAAGCAGGGGATGGCAGCGGCGGGAAACTTCTCTGGCTAATGAGGGGGACTCAAGGTGAAAGCCTACGGCGCAGGGCTGCACCGTATCGGGTATCAACCGAAACGCCTGCGTCGCTGCGGTGCATCAGTAGTCGGTGGACGCCCCAGGCTGGTGCGGGCCTGCTCCAATCGCTCGGTGCTGAGCCGACTGACTTCGACGCGCCCTTCTTCGATATGGCCGGTCAAAAGTTCGACCGCTTGCGCGGTATCGAAAGCAGCCAGCGCAACCAGGATGCGTGCGTGTTCCTCATAAGTCAGATCGACGCGGTCGCCGTAGGCAAAGTCGAGTCGGCGGATGATTCGGATGCGGTCAGTCACTTGTTGATGAACCGCGGCTGCCTCCGGGTTACCTGCTGCGCATACGATTGCCCGATGAAAGGCCTCATCCAGGTCGGCGACCTGGTTACCGTCGCTCAGGCGTTGCGCGGGGGGAACTCGCCAAATCGCGTCCAGCACCGCCAGGCACGTACGGTCAACGCGCGGCGAAGCAGGCTGCTCACACAGGCGGGCGGCGGCATGCGTTTCCAGTAGGGTGCGCAGCTCATAGAGTGCCTCGAAGCGAGCCAAGTCGATTGGCACCACTTCCCATCCATTGCGATAATAGCCGCGTACCAGCCCCTCGGTCTGGAGCCGAAGCAGCGCCTCGCGCACGGGCGTGCGGGAAATGCCGAAACGCTCCGCAACATCGTTTTCCGTAAAGCGGTCACCAGGTAATAAGCGAAACGCAAAGATGTCGTCCCGCAGGCTGTGATACGCAAGTTGAGAGCGCGACACTTCGCCGATCATTGCGGACCCGACCCCACTGGCGACGCTTCCAAGTCCATGCGTTGGTTCTTGGCGCTCCCAAGCGGCGCGCGTAACGCATTGAAAGCGTGGATCGGCGGTTGGAACGAAAACTTGCTTGGCAGGTAAGTCAAGTGTTGCATCGGATTGATAGCGAAATAGGCAACGCACCCCAGGGGGCCGGCGAAGTGCGCGGCGATACCGCGGCGCAACGGCACAGAATAGCATTCTTGTGAGGACCTCCGGAATGCCCTAAAACGGGTCGGATTGACCGGCCCACCCTGCCTGGCCGGTCGTGGACCGATCTGAGCGTCCTTCGCGATAGCGAGCCACCCACCCCGGGGTGCCGCCCCAATGCAACCTCATCGGCAATGGCGGGTATCAAACGCGTATGCAAATGGCTGCACTTCACGCCCGTCGGGAGCCGCAGTGATCTGGCGCCCCCGAGCCGGGAGCACAAATCATGCGACGAAAATGACAATCTCGTAATTCACCCGTCACTCATTGGTCAGTATCGCCGCTGCATAGTGATGCCAATCATTGTTCGGACGACGCTTACCATCACCATATCGGGATGACGCATATGACTGCCCCCTGCCTTCCCACCCTGCGGGGCTACCGTTTGCGGTCTGGTCTGGTAGCGCTTATCGCTGTTTCCGGCATCTGTCACGCGCAAACTGCAGCCACTGCGCGGGATCCCGCTCTCAGCGCGCTAGCGCCTTCCCTTGGCAGCTGTGTCTCGTGCCATGGTGTATCGGGGGCCGGCACGGCAACTGGCGCGCCAAGGCTCGCGGGAAAGAATCCGGACTATCTTGCTCATGCACTGTCCATGTTCAAGGCAGGAACACGTGCGAGTGTTGTCATGCAAAGCGTTGCACATGACCTTTCCGATAGCGAAATAAGCAGCCTTGCGGTGTTCTTTTCAACCCAACATCCTCCGCGCGTCCAGGGCGAACACCCGCCCCCGCCCGCCCTGGTGATGGCCGGCAAGGAACTGGCTGAACTGGGCGCCGCTCCGGACGTTCCGGCTTGCTTCAGTTGCCATGCGGCCGATGGAAAAGGCAATGGCGCGCGCTATCCGAGCATTGCCGGCGAACCGGTGGCATTTGTCATCAACCGGCTTCACGAGTTCCAGGCCCGCGCGAAGGCGGGAACACCATCACCCGGAACAATGACGGCCGTGGCGGCAACGCTGAACGAGCGGCAGATTGAAGAGGCTGCGGCTTACCTCTCGGTGATCGATCCGTAATAGCCAGCATCACGCCAAGCCGCGCAATGCCCCCCGCGGCACCCCCTGCTTCAGGCGACTATATCTCAGCAGGTCCGGGTGACCCTTTCCCCCGACGTTGGCACCGACGCGATCCCACCTCGCTAGCAGCCGGTATGGCGGCACCCCAAGTTCGGTTGCCTGCATGTTCGTCATCCCAACGCGCAAATCTGTTACGCAACAGATTCGTCGCCGTTGTATATAGCCGGGCTGAAACCGGAATGTCACCATGGGCGCTCTTTAAGGGAAATGCCATGAATACCGCAGTTCGACACGACTTTCGTAGCGATACCGTCACCCGGCCAGGGCCGGCCATGCGCGCCACAATGGCTGCCGCGGAGGTGGGCGACGACGTCTTCGGCGACGACCCGACTGTAAAGAGACTGGAAGCCCGGATGGCTGACATGCTCGGGAAGGAGGCTGCACTGTTCGTGCCGTCGGGCACCCAGTCGAACCTCATCGCGCTCATGGCGCACTGCGAGCGCGGTGACGAGTACATCGTCGGCCAAGCGGCGCACTGCTACCGTTGGGAGGCGGGAGGTGCGGCGGTGCTGGGCAGCATCCAGCCCCAACCGCTGACCAACCAGGCCGACGGAACGCTACTGCTGGCGGATATCGAGAAGGCGATCAAGCCAGACGATCCGCACTTTGCACGCACGCGTCTGCTCGCACTCGAGAACACGATCGGCGGGAAGGTCCTTGCGCAGTCCTACGTCGACGCGGCGACGGCGGTGGCACGCCGGCAAGGGCTTGCCTGCCATCTGGACGGCGCCCGCGTGTTCAATGCGGCCGTGGCACTGGGTGTCTGCGCCGACACGCTGGCGCGACCGTTCGACACCGTCTCAGTGTGCTTGTCCAAGGGCCTCGGGGCGCCGGTCGGCTCGTTGTTAGTCGGTTCCGCGCCCATCATTGCCAAAGGACGACGCCTGCGCAAGATGCTCGGTGGAGGACTACGGCAGTCGGGGATTCTCGCTGCGGCCGGGCTATACGCGCTGGAACACAATGTGCAGCGACTCGCGGAGGACCATGCCAACGCACACACCCTCGCGCAAGGCCTCTCGGCGCTGCCGGGCCTGACCGTTTCCATGCCGGACACGAACATCGTTTTCGTGAATGTCGCCAAGGAGTTCGCGTCGGCCTTCGCGGAGCACCTCGCCAGACAGGGCATCGGCGTCACGTCCGCGTACGGCGCAACCCAGCAGCGCTGGGTCACGCACCTCGACGTCGGCAAGGAAGCGGTGGGAACCGCGCTCGCTGCCGCCAGCGACTTTTTCGCAGCCAAAACGGCCGGCACCATGGCCCGGTGAGGGCAGGCCATCTCGCGCGAGCCGACCATTTCCATCGCTGCTGCGATCACTGAAGAGAGACGCTTCAAGCAACCACGCTAAACCAAGGCAATCGAACAATGAAGGCTGAGAATTTTACGTTGCGGCACTACTTTGACCGGATAGGTTTCGAAGTACCTGCAGCGGTGGACATTGCAACAATCACCGGGATGATGAGGCGCCAGCTATTCACTGTTCCGTTCGAAAATCTGGATGTACAGGCAAGGAAAGGCGTTTCCTTGGTTCCCGAAGAAATCGTTGAGAAGATCCTCCATCGCAAGAGAGGCGGGTACTGCTACGAGGTGAACGGAATCTTCGCCATGGCCCTACAAGCGCTTGGCGTTCCATATCAGTTCGTTGCGGCCAGACCGATGTTTTACCCGGTCAGGAGACCCAAGACCCATATGGCACTCGTGCTAACCGTGAACGACGCGCAATGGTTGTGTGATCTGGGCTTCGGCAGTTATGGGATCAGGGCTCCGATACGTCTGGATGTACTCGACGCTGAGGTCAAACAGGATTTCGACACCTTCATGCTGACCAGATCAAGTGAACAAGCGTATCTGCTGAAGGCGCTGGTTGACGGACGATGGGAAAATCAATATGCGTTCGACCTGTCTGCACAGGAGTGGATCGATTTTGTGCCCGCAAATTACCTGAATTCGACGCACCCGGACGCGATCTTTGTACAGAAGCTGCTGGTGATCCAACACAATGAGGCTGGCCGCAAGCTGCTGTTCGGCAATACACTGAAGATCATTACGAATGGTCACACCGAGCAAACACTCATCGGTTCCGAAGACGTTCAGCGTCTGTTGTCCTTCGAGTTTGGTCTCACCGTGCCGGAATGCTGACCGCAAGGCGCTTCGGCGGCTTCATTCCCTGACAATCATGTCTCAAACCGATCTCCCCCTCCACTTTTGCAACGCCCTTCCACTGGCGCTGGACAATGCCCAACCTCTTTGGGAGGTGGCACACCCACGAAGCAATACCACCCCGGCGCGCTGAACATCCTGGCTCCCTTCTCTTGCAGCATGGCTTGGCGGACAGTACCTTCGGCCGGTGGCGCGAGCCCTCGCTCCAAGATCGGCAAGCGCCCGCCCCCGCATATGGGCACCGGGCCAGCCTCAATGCGCCTCGTCGCCCCACCGACACTCGGCGT
Source organism: Cupriavidus sp. CuC1 (assembly GCF_044627735.1). Taxonomy (NCBI): domain Bacteria; kingdom Pseudomonadati; phylum Pseudomonadota; class Betaproteobacteria; order Burkholderiales; family Burkholderiaceae; genus Cupriavidus; species Cupriavidus sp. CuC1. The sequence continues at coordinate 31,568 of NZ_JBIUHC010000048.1, forward strand.
TGTATAGCCGAGTTGCACCTTGTGTTCCGTATCGAGCGCAAGATCCGCAGCGGCTAGCAAATCCTACGCCTATCCCGATCGCCCTATCCCGATAGCCGCCCCAAAACTGAACTTCGCTCAATCGATAGCTTAATATTATTGAGCATTGTTCATCTGACTGTCACGTTCCTTGTCTAACCTTGCGTCTCAAGCGCTTACCCCGCTCCTGGGCAACAGCGCACAAACGCCATCGGCACACAAGGATTTGCAATGAAGACGATTCTCCCCCGCGCGGTTGCTGCGCTTTTCGCCACCGTAGTGATGGCCGCAAGCATCCAGGTCCATGCTCAATCGGCTGCCGATGGGTCCAAGGCACACCCACTGCGCGTGCTGTTGATCCCCGCCGATGGCGGCACCGAATCGGGAACCAAGGCTGACTATGCACCGGTCTTCAATGCCATTACCCGCAGCACGGGCCTGAATTTCGATCTGAAAGTCGGTCAATCGTATGGCGCAGTCGTGGAAGGGATGTGCAACCAGTTGGCGGAGATCGCGTTCTTCGGCCCGGTTTCTTATGTGCAGGCGCACCAGCGCGGCTGCGCGCAGCTGTTAGCCGTGGGGGTCGAGAATGGGCAGTCCATCTACTACGCGGGCATGTTTGCCAAGTCGAACGCACCGATTAACAGCCTGCGGGATCTCAAGGGAAAGCGCGCGGCATTCGGCGACGTGAACTCGGCATCCAGTTTCACATTCCAGATGGCATCCATGCTGAGCGATGGCATGAATCCGGCCCGCGACCTGGCCGAGTTGCGCCTGACTGGCAGCCACGCCAGCAGCTTGGCAGCGCTGGTGCAAGGGCAGGTTGATGCCGCAGCCCTGTCGTTCGATTCCTTCGACAAGGCGGTACGCCAAGGTGCGGTGGATCCGTCCACCGTCAAGGTGATTTTCAAGAGCGAACCGATTCCGTATCCGCCGCTGGCCATGAACACCAAGCTCCCCGAGGCGCTCAAGGCCGAATTGAAAAAGGCGTTCGCCAACGTGCACAAAGCGCCTGGCGTGACGCCAGAGATGATCCGAGGATACGGCGGTGCCAAGATCCAGCGCTACGACACTCAGTTCTCCGAAGCGCAGTTCGCCGGCCCCGCATCCAAGATGACCCTGCTTTCCGACGAGATCAAGGCCGAGATACTGAACAAGGCCTCGCAGCGTTGAACCGCGCTCAGACGGAGATGGGAATGCTTGGTTATGAATCAGTTGGCATGCGCTATGCCGACGGCACCGCGGCGCTCAAGTCCGTGTCGATGCTGGTGCAGCGGGGACAGTTTTGCGTGCTGCTGGGATCCTCGGGCGCGGGTAAGTCAACCTTGCTGCGCATGGCCAATGGCCTGGTCGTGCCAACGCAGGGCACGGTGCGTGTCGACGGCGTCCAACTGGACGCCAGGACGCTGCGCGCTGTGCGCCCGCGCATAGGCATGGTGCACCAGCAATTCAATTTGGTCGCGCGAGCTACGGTGGCGATGAATGTGCTTTGTGGCGCGCTGCCGGTCCTGCCGGCGTGGCGCGCCTTGCTGGCGCGCTTTCCTGCCGATGTGCGTGCCCGGGCCTGCGAACTCATCGAGCAGGTTGGGCTCGCACCGGAGCATCTGCATCGGCGGGTGAGCGATCTGTCGGGCGGACAGCAGCAACGGGTCGGTATTGCGCGAGCGTTCATGCTGAATCCGCCGCTATTGCTTGCCGATGAGCCTGTGGCTAGCCTGGACCCGCGCATCAGCCGGGAGATACTTTCCTTGCTGCGCACGCAAGCCCGTGAGCGCGGGACGACGGTGCTTTGCAGCCTGCACCAGGTCGACCTGGCACGCGAGTACGCCGACCGCATCGTGGCGTTGCGTGGCGGCGAGGTGATGTTTGACGGCCCCGCCACGGCGTTTGACGACACGATCGCGCATTCCTTGTACGAGGCGGGCATCGCGCCCGCCGGCCAGGACGCTCGTGCACCGGTTGCGGCCTCGCCCGCCGCGTCGGTGGCCAATTTGCAAATGCAGGAGGTGTGATGCAAAACCCCGCATCCGACACACGCTGGAACCTTGGCCATCCCTACGGCGCCAAAACCGTGCTTGCCTTGCTTGTGACGCTGATTCTCTGCCTATACGTGGGGCAACGCGTGGAAATGGGCAAGATGGTGGCGCTAACCGCAGATGGCTTGCTGGCTTCGGTGGGCATAAAGCCGCAGTCGCAGGTGACCACGGGTCTCGGGCATCTGGCGCACAGCCTGTTTCCCATCCAGATATCCGAGCGGGTTGAGGTAGCTCGCATCGAAAATTTCGATCCGACGCAATTGCCCTGGCTGGCTCACCTGGAAACCGTTGGGGTTAGTGAATCAAAGCTGAATCCCGATACCTTGCGCATGGAAACGATCGTAGCGCCGCGTGAGTATCTGGTCGAGCCCGTGGGTTACTTGTGGCAGGTGGCGGTGAAGATGATCGAGACCTTCGAGATCGCGATCTGGGCCACCTTGCTTGCGATAGGCGCGAGCCTGCCGCTGGCTTACTTTAGCGCCCGAAACTATACGCCAAATCGTGCGTTCTACGTGACCGCACGCAGCCTCGTCAGCTTGTTTCGCTCCATGCCGGAGTTGATCAGTGCGCTATTCCTGGTACTGGCCTACGGCTTTGGGCCCATCGCGGGTGTGCTCGCGTTGGCGATCCATTCAATGGGCTTTCTGGGTAAGTTCTACGCGGAGGACATTGAGACTGCCGATCCCAAACCACAGGAGGCGTTGCGCGCGATCGGGGCCGGCAAGCTAAAAGTGCTGGCGTATGGAGTGGGTCCTCAGGTCATGCCCCAATTCATCGCGTACACCCTATACATCCTGGATCGCAACGTGCGCATGGCCACAGTTGTCGGCCTGGTGGGCGCGGGGGGCATCGGCCAGGAATTGAAAGGGCGCTACGACATGTACCAGTACGCCCATGTGGGCACGATCCTCGTGGCAATTTTCATAACCGTGTTCTTGCTGGATCAACTTGCCGCGCGGATGCGCCGCAAGCTGGCCTGACACTAACTATTGCCGGGATTGTGCGATGGGAGGGGCGCTCAATTCTATCGTGGGCTCTATGCGCTCGAGCACGACGCGCCTTCCCCTGTTGCTTTCTCTTCCCTGAGCCGGTGCGCCATGCCACATCCAAGCCTGCCGGCTTTGCTTCCCCATGGTTACATTCAAGGAAAACTCCATGAAAACAAGTTCGTCCCGTAACGGCCTGGCTGTCGCGGCCGTACTCCTGTGCCTGATTCTGACCGCCTGCGGCGGCGGCGGCGACTCCTCCGCACCACCGACCAACCAGCCCCCCGCCAGCCCTGGCCCGCAAGCGGCACCAACGCTCCATTGCGCGCCCTGACAAGAGACGTCTTCCACCCACCATCCATCCATTGACACCAATCATGACTAACCGACGCGATTTCCTACGCAGATCCGCCAGCGCCGTTGGCGCGGTCTCGGCCCTGTCCATGCTTCCTGCCTCAATCCGGAAGGCACTCGCCGTCAACGCCGCGGTTGACACCGGCACCATCCAGGATGTCAAGCATATCGTGATTCTGATGCTGGAGAATCGCGGCTTCGACCACTACTTCGGCGCCCTGCGTGGCGTACGTGGCTATGGCGACCGCTTCCCGATACCGCTCCAGAGCGGTAAGGACGTTTGGTTCCAGTCGGACGGTACGAAAGAGATTCCGCCCTACCACATGGACAGGACCACGACCAAGGCGCTGCAATCACCGAGCACGCCGCACAGCTTCAAGGACTCGCAGGCCGCCTGGGACCAGGGCAAGATGGGGTTCTGGCCGCGCTTCAAGACCCAGTACACGATGGGTTACCTTCGCCGTGAAGACATCCCCTTCCAGTACGCGCTGGCCGACGCCTTTACAATTTGCGATGGCTACCACTGCTCCGTCACCAGCGGCACCGACCCCAACCGCGTGGTCTTCTTCTCAGGCTCCAGCTTCGACCCTGTGCTAGCCAAGCAGGGCATCAACAGCAACGACCGGACCTCGGAGCCCGACAACGACCGCTGCTGGATCACCGGCACTATGCCGAACCCGGGCTACACCTATGCGGACAACGCACTCACTTGGCTAACGTTGCCGGACGTGCTCCAGAACGCTGGCGTGAGCTGGAAGATCTACCAGAATACCAACGACAACTGGACCGGCGCCATGCACGGCGGCCTGGCATTCCAGAGCTTCCGCAATGCGCAGCCCGGCTCGGCATTGTATGTGAAGGGCATGACGGACTATTCGATAGCCGACTTGCGCAACGACGTGGTCAATGACACGCTGCCCGCGGTCTCGTGGATACTGTGCTCGGCCGCGAACTCCGAGCACTCCGGCGCCAGCGACCCGGCGATCGGCGCTAACTATACGGCGCAGGTGCTTGAAGCCGTGACTGCCAACCCCGAGGTCTGGGCCAAAACCGTGTTCTTCCTCACCTATGACGAGAACGATGGCCTATTCGACCACCTGCCGGCGCCGGCACCACCCTCGTACAACGCTGATGGCACGCTTGCCGGCAAGGCAACGTTGCCGCTCGACGGCGAGTACTTCTCCGATCCGACACGCGCCAAACTCCTCGCCAGTGACACCATCAGCGGTACCGTGCGCCCGTTTGGCCTGGGCGCACGCGTACCAATGTATGTGATCTCACCATGGAGCAAGGGTGGCTGGGTCAACTCGCAGGTTTTCGACCACACCTCCGTGGGCATGTTTCTCGAGAAGCGTTTCGGCGTCACCGTCGACGCCATCAGCCCGTGGCACCGCGCAGTATGCGGCGACCTGACCTCCTGTTTTGACTTCGTGTCGCCCAACGATCCGAAGTGGCCGGCATTGCCCGACACGAGTAATTACGCCGCAGTCCTAGCCGCGCAGAGCTCGCTGCCCACTCCGAACGCACCGGCCACGCCACAGCCGCTGTTCCAGGAACAAGGCACCCGCTTTTCGCGCGCGCTACCCTACGAGTTGCACACCAGCGCACGCATCCAACCAAACGGCTTGGTGTCGCTGACGTTCAGTAACACCGGCACTCAGGGCGCGGTGTTCCACGTCTACGACAAGCTGCACCTCGACCGAATTCCCCGCCGCTACACCGTGGAAGCCGGCAAGATGCTGACCGACGATTGGAACACCAGCGCGACCGACAGCGGAAAGTATGAACTGTGGGTATATGGCACCAACGGATTCGTGCGCACCTTCAAGGGCGATGCACTCGCCAGTAGCGCGGCCGACTTCCAGCCCGAAGTCCAGGTCTGCTACGAGCCGGTCAATGGCCAGGTCTATGTGAAGGTGCACAACACCGGCCCCAAGGGCGGCACGGCGACGGTCCAGTCCAACGCCTACCGCACCGACGGCCCGTGGACTCTGGATGTGGCAGCAGGCGCGACTGGTGTGCTGAACTGGGACCTGGGCCAAAGCGGCCGCTGGTACGACTTTACCGTCACGGCCGCCAACTTCGAGCGCCGATTCTCGGGCCGCGTCGAAACCGGCAAGCCCAGCGTCAGCGATCCCGCCATGGCACTTCACCTATAGGTCTGATTGTGAGGACCCATATGGGTCAAGGAAGCTTCTTCCCGGGATGCAGCGTTCCGTATCGGCGGTGACCTGACACAACTGCTTTTTGTCTTGCATGGCATCCAATTGGCCGCCATGCAGGACTAAAGACGCGGCCAAACGTGAAGGGCGCAGTTTCTTCAATTCCAATGCATGTAGCAATGACAGATAACGGACTTTCGTCCTTGGGCAATCGTACGTCCCCCGTTTCGGGCTTCGCGCCCGCGGTGCGGTCACCTTGGCACGACCCGGCATGGCGTTACATTATCGATCTGGACGGCACGCTGATCCGCGACGGCGCGGCGATGCCGGGCGCGGCTGCGCTGCTTGAGGCGCTGCACGGGCGCTACGCAATCGTGTCGAACAACTCCACTGACACGGCGGTCGGCATGTCACGCAAGCTACGGAAAATGGGCCTTGTCGTTGCGCCCGCGCAGCTTGTGCTGGCGGGCGAGATGACTGTGAACTGCCTGTGGCAAACCTCCCCCAGCGCGCGTGTGTTTTTGCTTGGCAGCCCGGTATTGCGACGCTATGCCCAGCGGGTGGGCTGCCGGCTGGTGGAGCAAGACCCGGACGTCGTGCTGCTGGCGCTCGACCGCGCCTTCAACTACCGCAAATTGCTGCTAGCGGTGAACGTGCTGCGCACCGGCGCACGGTTGATCGTCACAAACCCCGATCTCAGCCATCCCGGCGGGAACGGCTGGCGCGTGCCGGAAACCGGCACGCTGCTGGCGGCGGTAATGGCCTGCGCCGACGTGCGTCCCGTGTGCATTATCGGCAAACCTTCAGATGTGCTGTTTCGGGAGGGCTTGCGACGGTTGCGGGCGACCCCGGCGCAGACACTCATGATCGGCGACAATCCGGCAACCGATGCTGCGGGCGCTGTGGCGATGGGTATGTCCTATCTTCTCCTCGGAACGGGGCCTGAGGCGGAAGCGGAAACGCCCGCGCAGTTGCTTGAGACATGGGGCACTGGGCGTACGCACCTGCAACCCGGTCTCAGTAGCGTTTGAGCGACAGTACGTCGAAGGTGTGGCGGATCGTCTTGACCGCGCGATCGTAGTCGCTCAGGGCGAGGCACGCGATCAATACATCGATGATCGCCAGCTGCGCCAGGCGGCTGGTCATCGCCTCGGTGCGAAACTGGGTTTCGCGTGCCATCGTGAGCAGCACCACGTCGGAGAAGGCCTGGATCGGCGATTTACCGAAATTGGTGATGCAAATGGTATGCGCGCCGGCTTCCTTCGCCAGTCGCGTCGCAGTCACGGTTTCATGCGTGCTGCCGGAATGGGAGATGGTCAGTACGGCGACATCGGGCCCGGTCAGCGCAGCGCTGATTACCTGCATATGCGAATCGATAACGGCCTTAACGTTGAGGCCGATTCGCAGCATGCGGTAGTGCGCGTCTTCGGCGATCGTTGCCGCACTGCCGATGCCGTAGATCTCGATGCGCTTGGCCTTCTTCAGGATGCGCACCGCACGCTCCAGCGCCCCTACATCGAGTGTTGACTGCGTGTCGTGCAGGGTCTGCACATTGCTCTGGAAAATCTTGCGCACGACAGCGGCAGCGTTGTCGTTCGGTTCCAGGTCTTCGTGAATCATTTGCACGGGCCGCACAGTCTCCTGCGCCAACACTATCTTCAACTGCTGAAAGCCCGTGGCACCGAGCGTCTTGCACAGGCCGACCACGCTACCCTCGCTGGCGCCCGTGCGCTCAGCCACTTCGCTGACCGACATATGCATCACTTCCGCCGGATGTTGTGCGATAAAGTCGGCAATGCGCTGGCCGGTAGCGCCCAGCGTGTCGCGGATGCTTTCGATCCGCGCCACAATGGCCGTCAGCGCCGGTTGCAGCGGTTTCACGGGGGCCTTCTTCGAAGGTGTCTTTTTCGTTGGCATGGAGTGGATGTCGCTCGCGCGTCCGCCATTGCGGACAGATCGCCGCCATTGTAGAGGACCTTGGCGTCGAAAGCGTTGACTATCATCCACATACGCCCTACCCGCGTGCGACGGGCATAGCCTGCAAGCCTCATTGCCTGTCTTCCGGCTTGTACAACAGACGGACGCGCGGCGTCCATTCCGTCATGGCATCAATGGGAACAACGGGACCGGGCAGACGCTGAAAGTCGAAACGGGACAATACCGGCGATGTCAGCCCGGGGGCGTCCACACTGAGTATCTGCTCTGGCTCGAAAAACTCGTCGAATGCCGCGCGGAAATGGCCGCGCGATTTCACCACCACAGTGCGCGCCGCCGCGATGTCGATGCCGAACATCTCGAAAAACATGGGCTCGTGGCATTGATGACGGTTGCTGATCACCACCACCTGCACGCCGCCAACCTGCAGCAAGGCCGAGGGGCCCAGGTTAAAGCTGCAGCCAGCCAACTGCCCCCGCCGTCCGACGCCTTTTCCGGAATGCAAGCGCAGCACTGTAGCGGGCGCGCTGAACGGCACCGAGTATGTGGCGGTTTCCGCGCGATTGAAGCGAGCGGTGAACGAAGCACCGACGCCAAGCGCATGCGCCTCTGCGCTCAGTGACGGATCCGTGACAACGCCCAGGATCGCGTTATTGACGTCCCCTTCCAACAGCGCCTGCAGCAGGAATGGCGTGTTGCCGCGCCCTCCCCCACCCGGGTTGTCGGCCACATCGGCCAAGAGTACCGCGTGCAGTGACGGCGAGCGGCCCGCCGTCCGGGCCAAAGCCACAGCTTGTTCGAGCGGCACCAACTCGGGCGTGAAGGCAGCCCGTCCTTCCCATGCGGGCGTGACCAGGTCCAGGGCAGTTCGACGCGCGAACTCGGCATCGTTACGGGTCGAAACGATCACCGTCATGCCATTCTTTGGCGTGTCTCCAAAGACGAATCCGCCCAGGGCCGAAATATTGATGATTCTTGGATCATCCAATGCTTCTGCCGCGTGGATCATGTCCGCGTACGGCCCAGTACCGGGCGCGGTCAACAGCTGCGTCGGTGGTGCGCAAACGGGCATGCGCACGTGGGCCACGGTCACGCGCATGCCTCGCAGCAGTTCCATCAGCACTTCGGCCGCTTCCGTCCCCCGTTCTGCCATGTCGGTATGGGGATTACGGCGATAGGAAATGAGCGTGTCAACCTGGTCGACCATCCGGTCGGACACATTCGCATGCAGATCGACGGTGGCTACGATGGGCACCAAGGGGCCAACGATGGACCGCGCCATTTCGAAGACGAGGCCGTCCGGGTCATCCTCCTCCGTGGTAATGGCGGCGCCATGTTCGCAGATGTAGACAGCGTCCAACGGCAAAGCGGCACGTAGTCCCCGCTCGAAGATAGCTAGCGTCTCGGCGAAGAAAGCGTGATCGACGGGGCCACCCGATTCTGCGTTGGCGAACAGGATCGGCACGGGGGTCCATGCACCGTTGGCATCCATGCGCCGGACGAAGGCTGGGATCTCTGGCGTCATGGCAGGTGCGGGACTGCGGGCATCGGCCAGCAATGCGTCTGCGGCCAGGTAAGCGCGGTCCACGAAGTCGTCCCGCGTGGAAACCGGGGCAAAGCGGTTCGATTCGATAGCGAAGCCTAGGATTGCAATGCGGGGGCTAGACATGGTCGGCGGGATGTTCAGTTCATTTTTGGGATATGCGCGGATTCGATGACGCCGGTCCATTTCTTCTGCTCGCTGGCAACGAATCGCGCGAACTCTTCGCGGGTGCCGGTGCCTGCCGATGCGTTGGCGTCGGTCAACTCCTTGCGCAAGGCATCGGTCTTCAGCACTTTCTCCAGCGCGGCGCTAACCCGGTCGACGATCGGCTGTGGCGTGCCCTTGGGAAATACCAGACCGCCCCACGAGACGTTCTCGTAGCCTTTCAGTCCGGACTCGTCCAGGGTCGGCAGATTGGGATAGAGTGGAATACGCTCGCGGCTGGTGATCGCCAGCGCGCGCAGCTTGCCGCTTTTGACGAGCGGCCATGCGACCGAGGCATTGGTAAACGTGTAGTCAAGCCGGCCGCCGGCGAGGTCGGTGAGGGACGGCGGGTCGCCGTTGTATGGGATGAACAACACGTCGATGCCGGCCATCTTCTTGAATAGCTCTCCGCCCATGTGGCCACTGCTGCCGGTACCCGCCGCGGCGTATGACAGCTTGCCGGGCTCTTTCTTGGCCAGCGCAATCAGTTCGGCGACGTTCTTGATCGGGGAGTCGCCACGAACCACGAGCAGGTTGTAGATCGAGAACATGCGGCCCACGGGCACAAAGTCCCGTTGCACATCATAGGGAAGCTTTCTGAACAGGCCGGGGTTGACGGCCAGGGTGTTGATGTTGCCATAGCCAATCGTGTACCCGTCCGGCGCGGCGCGCTTGAGCATCGCCATGCCGATGTTGCCTGCGGCGCCCGGGCGATTGTCGACAACGAAGTTGGCGTTGGTCGCTCTCGCGAGGTGACTCAGCACAATGCGGCTTAGTACGTCGCCCGATCCACCGGCAGCAGAGGGAACGATCACGGTGACCGGCTTATGAGGCCACGGGTCCTCCGCCGCCTGGGCGGACGAGGTGAGACTGCCGGCCGCACCAAAGGCGAAAGCAGCGAAAGCAGCGAAAGCAGCGAAGGCGGTCGTGAATCGCATGATGCGATCTACGGGAGAAAAGTGGGTGAGGCGCTTGAATTTCATGATTCTTCCTAAAGTCTTTCCCTGCCATTGCTCGTGACAAGCAGGCGGTCCGGGCAATGATCTACTCGTTTGTGTGTCAGGATTGGCCTCCTCCCCGCGCGATTGAACGCGCCTGCACCAGTCGATCGATGCGGGGGCCACAGCGGCTGGCCACGCTGGCCAAGCCTGCCGGAGTGACGGCGCGTCCGTCGCCGCGCAATTCACCAGCCATGGAAACGCTCCCAGGTCGTGAGCGTTCCGCCCTCAGCGAGCGCTCGGTACTCGGGGAACTGCGCTCCTGTTGCGCAGGCGTGGTTCGGAAGAATGCGCAGGCGCGTACCTACCGGAAAGCGATGGGAGATGTCCGCGTCGGGCCCACCTTCGCGCGACACGATGCCGTGCTCCTGGTTAGCGCCGCTCAGCAGGTAGCCTGGCAACACCGTGCCGTCTATCGTGCAGACCTGCCCATATCCATAGTCCTGCTTCTGCTTCTGGGTTCCGCGATCGCGGCTCATGGCCATCCACCCTGCGTCCACGATGATCCAACCCTTGTCACTCTGATGGCCTATCACCGTCGTCAGTACACTAAGCGCTATCTCATCCGTAGTGCAGACACCGATGTTGTTCATCACCAGGTCAAAGAGAACATAGACGCCGGCCCGCACCTCGGTTACCCCCTGGAGTTGCGCGGCGGCAAGTGCCGTCGGGGTCGAGCCGACACTAACCCCCGGGCATGGAAGGCCCGCCGCGCGCAGACGCTCCGCCGCGCGCAAGCAGCCGACGCGTTCGCGCTCGGCCAAGGCCGTCAACGCTTCAGGCGTATCGAGTTCGTAGCTCGAGCCAGCGTGGGTCAACACGCCACCGAGGCGCATGCCCCCGTCCTGCAATGCGTGGCCGACCTCCAATAGCACGGGGTCTTCAGGCTGGATACCCGAGCGGTGGCCGTCGGTGTCGATCTCGATCCACACATCGAAGGCCTCACCGTTCGCTTTGCCGAAGTCGGCAATCGCGTGAGCCGATACCAGGCCGTCGGTAAGTATCTTCAGATTGCAGCCGCGCCGGCGCAATGCCAGTGCCTGGGGAAGCCGGTGCGGTGCCATGCCAACCGCGTAGAAGATGTCCGTGACACCCGCGGCAAGGAAGTGCTCGGCTTCCTTGAGCGTGGAGACAGTGATTCCAAGCGCGCCGGCCGCGAGCTGGGCGCGCACGACAGGCGTGCATTTGCTGGTTTTTACATGCGGCCGGAACCGCACGCCCAGCATATCCATGCGCTGCTGCATCCGATCGATGTTGTGCTGCATGCGCTCCAAGTCAATAATCGCTGCAGGCGTGTCAACGGTGTGAAGGGAAAAGTACATGTCGAACGAAAAGGAAAATCGGTTGCAGGCTGGTGGGTCACGGAAATGCACGCCTGTAAAGAGCGAGCCCAAGTCCTCCGTCGCGGCGTCGGCGCGCGATGAGGGTGAGACCGGTGAGTATGTAGCCACTGTAGTCAGCCAAGTCCTCTCCGTGGTTAAATGCCTGGAAATCAATTGTTAAGCTGAATTGAATGATCCGCATCGAGGACTTACAGCTTGTGTCCGCGTTGGCAAGGGCGCCATCGCTCAGCGCCGCAGCGCGCGCGCTCGACGTTACCCCGCCGGCGCTGTCCATGCGCCTACGCAAACTGGAGACAACGCTCGGACTTGCACTTGCCACGCGTACCGCTCATCGCCTCAGCCTGACCCCGGAAGGCGAGCGCTTCGCACACGAAGCCGAGCTGCTGCTACGGCAGTTGGAGTCGCTGCCTGAGTCCTTCCAGCGCGATGACCGGCAGTTGACTGGAATTCTCCGAATCTCCGCCCCCTTTGGCTATGGTCGCCAACGCATCGCGCCGATGCTCGCGCGGTTCGCGCGACTCCATCCTGGACTACGGCTGCAACTGGACCTGCGGGAGACACCATGGCCGGACCGCCACGACGCGGACGCGGTGGTCCACGTCGGCACAGTGAAGGAATCTTCATGGATTGCCCGCACGCTGGCCGCCAATGAGCGATGGCTGTGTGCCAGCCCTGGCTACCTGAGCGCGCACGGGGTGCCCCGGGTGCCGCGCGATCTGCTGACGCATGCTTGCATCTGCATCCGCGAAAACGATGAGGACGTGACACTGTGGCATGTCCGAAAGGCATCAACACATGCGCACCGGCGGCAAAACCCTGGAGAAACGCTTCGCGTCGCACCAGCCTATACCACTAACGACGGAAGCGTCGCTCGCCACTGGGCGGAAAAAGGCATGGGATTGGTTCTGCGGTCAGAATGGGATGCCGCCGAGGCGATCGCTAGCGGCGCACTGGTGCGCGTGCTGGCCGACTGGCAGTTCGACAGTGCGCCCGTCACCCTTCTTGTTCCGACGCGCAAGGGCCGTACCGCCCGCGTGCAGGCCCTTCTGCAATTTTTTGAACAGACGCTGGTTCAGCGGACCGAGAGCGCTGGCGACTGAGATCGGGCAAGCGATGGTGCGGTGATGGCGCGCATCACGGCAGCGCGTGCGATGCGCTTGTTTGCTCCCCTCTCCCGCACGGCGGGAGAGGGGTTGGGGGAGAGGGCGGGCAATCGCAAGAGCGAGGCGCATCACGTGGAGCGAGCGCCCGCCATCTCCACCGGCCCTTCAACTCAGGCGAAGACACGTACTACTCGAACACCGGCCGGAAGAAACTACGCTCATAGCTGACGATGCATTGCGTCTCCTGCGCGTAGCGAAACGCGGCCTGGCACTCCGGATCGTCGAAGGACTTGTTGCGATACGCCTCGTACAGCGCAAGGCTGGGGAAGGAGAACAAGGCCAGCGCCACATTGTTGGCGCCTTCCGACGGCAGGAAGTAGCCGTGATGCTGGCCGCCGAATTTCTCGACCAGCGGAATCCACAGCTTGCCGTAGTGCTCGAATTCCCTGAGCTTGTTGGGGTCGACGATATAGCGCAGGTAGCAGGTGATCATATTGGGTTGGTGATCCTGTGGTGCGGTTGATGTGGGTCTTGCACAGACGATACGGCCTTCTCTTGCCTCAGCCGCCCGCCGCGCCACCGCCAAACCCGATGACTTCCGACGCCAGCGCCCGGATCGGCCGGCCGAAGCTGGTGATGGCCGACAGCGTGGCATTGTGGTGGCGCCGGATCAGCTCGGCGCTGGCGTGCGGCTTGTCGTGCGTAGTGTGTGCGTCGGCGGCGAGCGTGATCGAATAGCCAAGCCCGGCGGCGCGGCGCACGGTGGTGTCCACGCAGAACTCGGTGGCATAGCCGCAGATGACCAGATGCCTGGCCTGCAAGCGATCAAGCAGCGCGGCGAGCTCGGTATGCAGGAAGGCGTCGGGCGTGGTCTTGCGCACAAGATGGTCTTGCGCCTGTACGACCAGCGTGCGCTCCAGTTCCCAGCCCGGCGAACCGAACGACAGCGCGCCGCCAGCCTGCTCGTGCTGCACGAACACCACCGGCACGCCGGCTGCGCGCGCCCGTTGCGTGAGGCCGTTGATGCGGCCGAGCACGACATCGGCATCGCCCGGCCGTGGCGCATCGTCGAACAGGCCACGTTGTACGTCAATCACGATCAGAGCGGTTTGCATCGAACGAAGGGCGGATGGCCATTGGCGGGACAGCCGCCAGCATAAGCGACCCTCCGCGCCACCGCAATGCAAGGTCCCGCCCTGGACTCAGTGCCCCGAAATCAATGCATGGGCTGCGAGGCCAGCTTGACCCCACCGTTCGCCGGCGTCCCCCGATCGAGCCGGATGGCCAGCAGCGCCACCGCCACTGCCACCACCGGCACCAGTGCCGCCACCCAGGTCACGGCACCTAGCCCCGGTCCGCGCGTAATGACCACGCCACCCAGCCACGCACCAATGGCGTTGCCCAGGTTGAAGGCCGCGATATTGAAGCTCGACGCCAGGCTCTGCCCTGCGCCGCTGGCGCGCTCCAGCACCCACATCTGCAGCGGCGCCACTGTTGCGAAGGCGGCCACCCCAAGCAGGCCGACAAAGATCACGGAGAGCACCTTGCTGTGCAGGACAAAACCCATCAGCCCGAGCACCACGGCCAGCGCCAGCATGCTGCCGAGCACGGTGGCCTGCAGATGGCGGTCGGCCAGCTTGCCGCCAAGCAGGTTGCCGGCCACCAGGCCCACGCCGAAGACCAGCAGGATGGGCGAGACGGCACTGTCGGCAAAGCCGGTGATCTGCGTCAGGATCGGCGCGATATACGTGAACACCGCGAACACGCCGGCGTAGCCCAGCACCGTGGTCAGCAGCCCCAGCAGCACCGGCCGGCGCATCAGTGCGCGCAGGTCGCGGCGCAGGTCGGGGGCTTCCGGCGCTGCGCGCTCGGCCGGCACTGCCAGGGCAATCACCAGCACCGCCAGCAGGCCGACGGCGGCCACCGCCCAAAAGCTGGCGCGCCAGCCATGGGCCTGGCCGAGCCAGGTGCCGAACGGCACGCCCAGCACGCTCGCCACCGTCAGCCCGGTGAACATCACGGCAATGGCCGAGGCGCGCTTGTGCGGCGCCACCAGCCCGGTGGCGACCACCGAGCCCACGCCAAAGAAGGTGCCGTGCGCCAGCGCGGTGAGCACCCGCGCTGCCATCAGCAACTCGTAGTTCGGCGCCAGCGCGCAGGCCGCGTTGCCGATGGTGAAGATCACCATCAGGCCCAGCAGCGCCGTCTTGCGCGGCCAGCGGGCGGTCAGCGCGGTCATGATCGGTGCGCCGGCCACCACGCCGAGCGCATAGCCGGAAATCAGCAGGCCCGCCGCCGCGATGGAGACCCCAAGGTCGGTCCCGACCTCGAGCAGCAGGCCCATGATGATGAATTCTGTGACGCCGATGCCGAAGGCGCCGGCGGTCAAGGCATAGAGAGCGAGTGGCATAGGGAGTATGTGAAGCGGATTACGTGCGCCCCGGGAAGTCGGTGCAGCATGGAGCGGAGTATGGGGACGGGGAGATTGGTGCGGTAGAATGCCCGCACGAACAACATTTATGAATTGAATTCACAATGCCCAGGCTCGATGTCAACCGCTCCGGCGAGATGGAAGTGTTCGTGCGGGTGGTGGAGCTGGGTGGCTTCTCCGCCGCCGCGCGCGCCTTGCGCATGACGCCGTCGGCCGTCAGCAAGCTGGTGGCACGGCTGGAGACCCGGCTCGGCGCGCGCCTGGTCAACCGCTCCACGCGCCGCATCGAGCTCACGGCGGAAGGCAGCGCCTTCTACGAGCGCGCCGTGCGCGTGCTGGCCGACCTGGACGACGCTGAGCGCGGCGCCGCCGCCAGCGCCGCGCCCCATGGCCGCGTGCGCATCAACGCCAACGTGCCCTTTGGCGATCACTTCCTGCTGCCGTTGGTGCCGGCCTTCCTGGCGCTGTATCCGGACATCCAGCTCGATATCGTGCTGACCGACCAGGTCATCGACCTGATGGAGGAGCGCACCGACGTAGCAATCCGCGCCGGCGCGCTGAAGAGCTCGCAACTGGTGGCCCGCAAGCTGGGCGAGACCCGCATGGTGGTGGTGGGCGCGCCCGCCTACCTGGCGCGTTGCGGCACGCCCCGCGTGCCCGCCGACCTGGCCGGGCACAACTGCTTGAAGCTGGGCTATGCGCGCGCGATCGAAGGCTGGCCGATGCTGGAAGACGGGCAACCCACCATGGTGGCGCCAATCGGCAATGCCATGACCAGCAATGGCGACGCGCTGCGGCGGATCGTGCTGGGCGGGCTGGGCCTGGCCAGGATGGCCGTGTTCCAGGTGCGCGAGGACATCGCCGCAGGGAGGCTGGTGCCGCTGCTGGAAGCCTTCAACCCCGGCGACCTGGAAGCGGTGCACGCCGTGTACCTTGGCCAGGGCCGCCATTTGCCGGCACGGGTGCGGGCGTTGCTGGATTTTCTGGCGGAGCGGGTGGAGATGGGTTAGAGGCTCGCGGCTCGCGGCTCGCAGCTCGATTAGTGATTAGTGATTAGTGATTAGTGATTAGTGATTAGTGCCAAGGCACCCTACAGCCCCTTCTCCACCATTTCCAGCAGCCGCTGCCCGATCTGGTGCGCCTGCCCCGGCGACATCGCCACCATGCGCAGCGGCCCGTCGATGACCAGCATCGACAAGCCATGCACGGCGGACCACGCGAGGTATTCGGCGCCGGGCCGGCGCGCGGCGGGCAGCACGCCGGCCGCCACCATCCGGTCCAGCGCCGCGCCCAGCAACTGGTAGGGGTTCAGCCCGCTGTTGCCCGCCTTATCCGGGACCGGCACGCCTTCCAGCTCATCCGGCACCGAGAATGCCGTACGGAACAGCCCGGGCTCGGCGAGTGCGAACTGCATGTAGCCGGTGCCGACCGCGCGCAGGCTGGCGCGGGCGAAATCCGCGGGCGGCGCGCTGTCGTCCAGCACGGCAAGCTCGGCCTCGATGGCTTGCGCCAGCGCCGCGAGCGCAGCGGCACGCACCGCTTGCAACAGGTCCTGGCGGCTGGCGAAGTGCCGGTAGGCGGCGTTGGGCACGACCCCGGCGCGCCGGGTGGCCTCGCGCAGCACGACGGCATCCGGGCCGCCATCGCGCGCCAGTTCCATGCCGGCGTCGAGCAGCGCGCGGCGCAGGTCGCCATGCCGGTAGGTGCTGCGGGCCGTTGGGGTGGCAGAGGTGGCAGAGGTGGTGGATACCGCCGAATCCGCAGGAACGGCAGTGCCGCTGGCATCGGCCGAATCCGTCGAGCTCGCGATGCGCGGGATGCGTGAAGAGCGCTTTGCGCCGGTCATTTCCTCACCATGTGGACAGCGTCCATTTTCTTTACTATTGTAGTGGACAGTGTACACAATGATTGGCCGGATCGTCGCCACGACCCCCGCGTTCCCTTCATGCAAGGAGCAAGGATGGCAAATACCTCCACCTCCCAGCCCTCGTCGCACCCTGGCAGCGAAGCCGAGGTGCGTGCCCTGGTCGACACGTGGGTCAACGCCGTGCGCGCGAAAGACGCCGTTGTCATGATGCGCAACTATGCTGAAGACGTGGTCATCTTCGATGTGGTGCCGCCTGTGCACTCCCGTGGCGTGGCGCCATACCGCGAGCGCTGGCAGCAGTGGTTCGACAGCCTGGAAGGCCCAGTCGGTTTCGAGATGGCCGAGATGCACCTGACGGCCGGCGAGGACCTGGCTTTTTGGTACAGCGTCGGCCGGATCAGCAGCACGCCCAAGGGCGGCGCCCCTCAGCAAGCCTGGGTGCGCGCCACCGTTTGTTTTCGCAAGATCGCCGGCCGATGGCTGGTTGTGCACGAGCACGCATCGATGCCGGTGAGTTTCAACGCCTGACGCGTTTCAACCCTGAAAGTGGAAAGGAGACAAGATGCTAGTCCAACCCTATCTGTTCTTTGAAGGCCGTTGCGAGGAGGCGGCTGAGTTCTACAAGCGCGCCGTGGGCGCGGAAGTGATCATGATGATGCGCTTCAAGGAGGCCCCCCCGCCGGAGTCTCCCCCGCCCGAGGGCGCTTGCGCGCCCGCGGCCGGCACTGAAGAAAAGATCATGCACATGTCGATGCGCATCGGCGAGACCACGGTGATGATGTCCGATGGACGGTGCACGGGCAAGCCCGATTTCCAGGGCTTCTCGCTGTCCGTGACCGTGCCTGATGTGGCCAGCGCCGACCGCGTGTTCAACGCCCTGGCCGAGGGCGGGCAGGTAATGATGCCGCTGGGCAAGACGTTCTACTCGCCGCGCTTCGGCATGACGGCGGACCGCTTTGGCCTGATGTGGATGGTCATCGTCCTGGAGTCCTGAGCCGCGCTGCATCCCACTGAGCCAAGCCACGCCAGTCACCCTGGCGTGGCTTTTTCATGTCTCGTTATGTTGCATTTTGTGTTTTTTATTGGCAAACTGTGGCAAACAAGCCCAGCGCCTTCCGGCGCGATCTTTCCACAGGTGCCTCCATGTCTGCTTCTCCCCGCCGCCCCGTTCCCGAGCACGCCCGCGTCGTCATCATCGGCGGCGGCATCATTGGCTGCAGCGTGGCCTATCACCTCACCAAGCTCGGCTGGACCGACGTCGTCCTGCTCGAGCAGGGCCAGCTCTCGTGCGGCACCACCTGGCACGCGGCCGGGCTGGTGGGGCAGCTGCGCGCGCAGGAGAGCATGACCAAGCTGATCCGCTACTCCACGCGCTTGTACAGCGAGCTGGAGGCCGAGACCGGGCTGGGCACCGGCTGGAAGCAGTGCGGCTCGCTCTCGGTGGCGCGTACCGCCGAGCGCATGACGCAGCTCAAGCGCACCGCGGCGGTGGCGCGTGCTTACGGCGTGGACTGCCAGGTCATCTCGGCGCGCGAGGCTGGCGAGCTGTGGCCGGTGATGTGCACCGACGACCTGCACGGCGCGGTGTGGCTGCCGGGCGATGGCAAGGCCAATCCCACCGACCTCACCCAGGCGCTGGCGCGCGGCGCGCGCACCCGTGGCGCGATGATCGTGCAGGACACCAAGGTCACGGCCATTCATACCCGGGACGGCCGCGCCAGCGGCGTCAGCTGGCAAGACAAGGACGGCGCCTCAGGCACCATCGGCGCGCAGATCGTGGTCAATTGCGCGGGCCAGTGGGCCCGGCAGGTGGGCCGGCTGTGCGGCGTGACGGTGCCGTTGCATTCGGCCGAGCACTACTACATCGTCACCGAGCGCATTGCCGGCGTGCATCCCGACCTGCCGGTGATGCGCGACCCCGACGGCTTTATCTACTTCAAGGAGGAGGTGGGCGGGCTGGTGATGGGCGGCTTCGAGCCCAACGCCAAGCCCTGGGGCATGCAAGGCATTCCGGAGCCGTTCGAGTTCCAGTTGCTGCCCGACGACTGGGACCAGTTCGAGATCCTGATGCAGAACGCGCTGCAGCGCGTGCCGGCGCTGGAGACGGCCCAGGTGAAGCAGTTCTACAACGGCCCCGAATCGTTCACGCCTGACAACAACTTCATCCTGGGCGAAGCCCCCGAACTGCGCAACTTCTACGTGGGCGCGGGCTTCAACTCCATGGGCATCGCCTCCGCCGGCGGCGCTGGCATGGCGCTGGCCGAATGGATCGTGGCGGGCGAGCCCACCATGGATCTGTGGCCGGTCGATATCCGCCGCTTTGCCGGCTTCAACGGCAACCAAAGCTGGCTGCACGACCGCGTCAAGGAAACCCTGGGCCTGCACTACGCCATGCCCTGGCCCAACCGCGAGCTGGATACCGCGCGGCCCTTCCGCCGCTCGCCGCTGTATGCGCACCTGCGCGACGCCCGCGCCAACTTCGGCAGCAAGATGGGCTGGGAGCGGCCGAACTTCTTCGCGCCGCCGGGCGTCGCGCCTGAGATCGAGTATTCCTTCGGCCAGCAGAACTGGCTGCCGTGGAGCGGCGCGGAGCATCGCGCCTGCCGCGAGGGCGTGGCGCTGTTCGACATGAGCTCGTTCTCCAAATACATCGTCAAGGGCGCCGATGCCGAGGCGGTGCTGCAGCACCTGATGAGCAACGACGTGGCCGTGCCCGCCGGCCAGACCGTGTACACCGCGATGCTCAACGAGCGCGGCACCTATGAATCGGACCTGACCGTGACCCGGCTCGCGCACGACCAGTATCTGCTGGTGACCGGCTCGGCCCAGACCACGCGCGACTTCGACTACATCGAGCGCCTGATTCCCGCCGGCCAGCGTTGCGCCATCGTCGATGTCACCGGCCAGTACAGCGTGCTGGCGGTGATGGGCCCACGCTCGCGCGAGCTGCTGCAGAGCGTGTCGCGCGCGGACTTCTCCAACGAAGCCTTCCCGTTCGGCAGCTCGCGCGAGATCGACCTGGGCTACGCCACGGTGCGCGCCACGCGCCTGACCTATGTGGGCGAACTCGGCTGGGAACTCTACGTGCCGGTGGAGTTTGCGGTGGGCGTCTACGAGACGCTGCAGGCCGCGGGCAAACCCTTCGGCCTGGCCAACGCCGGCTACTACGCGATTGAATCCCTGCGCATCGAAAAAGGCTACCGCGCCTGGAGCCGCGAGCTGACCACCGACATCAATCCGTTCGAGGCCGGGCTGTCCTTTGCCTGCAAGCTCGACAAGCCGATCCCGTTCCGGGGCCGCGAGGCGCTGCTCAAGCTGCGCGCGGCCGGCGGCGCGGCACAGGCGCGGCGCCGCGTGGCCGTGGTGACGCTCGACGGCGCCAGCCAGGCCATGCTGTGGGGCGGCGAAGCCGTGCTGCGCACCGGCCCGGATGGCACAGTGCGCCCGGCCGGCTTCGTCACCTCGGCGGCCTTCGGGCATACGCTGGGTTGCCCGGTGGGGATGGCGCTGCTGCAACGTGAAAACGGCGCGGCCAACGCCCAGTGGATCGCCGAAGGCACCTACCACGTCGACCTGGCCGGCGAGCTGCTGCCCGCCAGCGTGCACCTGCGCGCACCTTACGACCCAACCAGCGCCAGGGCCAAGGCATGATGGACAACGCAACCGAGAACCTATCCGACTGCGCCAGCTACATCCTGACCCTGTCGTGCCCGGACCGCTCGGGAATCGTCCACGCCGTGGCCAGCCTGTTGTGCGAAGCGGGCGCGAATATCCTCGACTCGGCCCAGTTCGGCGACCGGCCTAGCGCGCGCTTTTTCATGCGCGTGCACTTCCGGCGCGCCTTGCCCCCGGGCGGCAGCGCGGACGACGCGCTGACGCATCTGCGCGCGGCGTTTGCCGGGCTGGGGACGGACTACGAGATGGAGTGGGCCCTGCACGATGCCGCGCGCAGGCCGCGGGTGATGCTGCTGGTGTCGCGCATCGGGCACTGCCTGAACGACCTGCTGTTCCGCCACCGCACCGGCCAGTTGCCGATCGAGATCGCGGCGATTGCGTCGAACCACAAGGATTTCTACCAGCTGGCCGCGAGCTACGACATTCCGTTTCACCACCTGCCGCTGCTGCAAGCCACACGCGATACCAAGGCGGCGCAGGAAGCGCGCTTGTGGGATCTGTTCTGCGAATACCGGATCGACCTGGTGGTGCTGGCGCGCTACATGCAGGTGCTGTCAGACGACCTGTGCCGCCGGCTGGAGGGGCGCGCGATCAATATCCACCACTCGTTCCTGCCGAGCTTCAAAGGGGCCAGGCCGTATCACCAGGCCTATGAGCGCGGCGTGAAGCTGATCGGCGCCACCGCGCACTACGTCACGGCGGAACTGGACGAGGGGCCCATCATCGAGCAGGAAGTGTCGCGCGTGGACCATGCCATGGATGCGGACCAGCTGGCCGCCATCGGGCGCGACGTGGAATGCGTGGCGCTGGCACGCGCGGTGAAATGGCACGCGGAGCACCGCGTGCTGCGCAATGGGGGCCGCACGCTGGTGTTCCGATGAACGCCTTGGGCGCCGGCCCCCGGGCAAGCGGTAAAGGCAGAGGTAAGGCTTAGCCTTGCTTGCCGTCGGCGCCGGACGTGGCCGTTGCCTGGTTGGACTTCAGTGCGCAGGGCGTCTGCGCTTGCTGCTTTGCCTGCGCCTGCTTCTGGGCGCGCGCGCGTTCGATAACGGTCCAGTCGGGACCGGCAAAAGCGGGCAGCGAGGCAGCGATGGCCGTGACGCTCAGCAGCGCCAGCACGATGGTTTTCATGATTTGTCTTTGGACAGGAATGGCATTGACAATGCGTGGAGGAACTTGATGTTTCCCAGTCCGGCCGCAGGTGGAGGGGTCCCGGGGCCGGACCGGCAGCGCTGTATCCGCTGTATCAGGCGATGGCCTGGCGGCTGGCTGCCGCGCTATGCGCCGGCGGGGCCGATACGCCGGTCAGGTCGCGCCCGGCGAGGTCCAGTACGGCGCTGCCGTGCGCGCCGTCCGTGAACGGATCGCGACGGTCGCCAGCGCGGGCGCCATCGGTGAACGGGTCGCGGCGGTCGCCAACGCGGGCGCCGTCGGTGAAGGGGTCGCGCTTGCCGTTGTGGAGTGCGTAGCCGTACTTGTCGCCGGCGTTGGTGCTATCTTTCGGACCCGTTGCGCTGGCTTGCGTGGAGGCCAGGAGGCAGACGCCGAAGGCGGCTGCGCAAACAAGGGGCGTGAAGCGCTTCTTATTCATGATTGCTGCTTGATTCCAGATTGGGCGGCACTTTCCACTGGGTGTGGAACGGGATAGGCGGATTCTTGCGTCCCGCATGTCGTCTGTTTCGCCTTTTGAGCTGCACTGCGCGTTCGATGCGTTGAGCAGCGCGGTACAGGCCACAGTGTAGTCACGGCGAGTCATTCCCGGGATGAATTAAACGTCTCGGTTCCAGTCGGATTTTTCACAATAGAAAACCGCGCGGGTAGCGAATGCGGGGCGAATGCGGGGCAGACGGATAGCTGCACGGCTGCCATCCACGCATGCGAAACCCGACTGGCCCGCGCGTACCTGGTGAACTCCGCCGGCCAGGCGTCAGGCTGCGCGATCCCAGGCCTGCAGTTGTTCGGCAGTGGCACCGGCGCCGCCGCAGACGATGACCAGCACGTCGCTTGCCGCCATCAGCGCGGCGGGCTTGCGCTCCAGCGCGGCCAGCGCCGCGCCGCACGCCGGCTCCACCACGATCCGGTGCTCGGCCAAAAAGCGCAGGCACGCGCCCACGGCTTCCTTGTCCGTGACCACCTCGCTGACGATCGGATGCACCCTTGACCACTCGACCGCCTTGGCGCAAGGGCTCTTGGCACCCAGCGATGTCGCGATGCTGGTGATGGCGGGCAGCAGCTCGACCTGCGCGCCGGCCGCCAGCGAGGCGGCGTAGGAATCCGCGCCAACGGTCTCGGCCGCAATGACGGGCACATCGTGCCAGCCATTGCGTTCAAGCCCGGCAAGAACGCCGCATAGCAAGCCGCCACCGCCTACCGATAGCACTACCGCGCCCGGCTTGACGCCGGCGGCAGCCACCTCGTCGATCATCGTCGCGTGGCCTTCCCACAGCAGGGGGTCGTCAAAGGGGTGGATAAACGCGTAGTCCGGCTTCATCAGCGAGAGCGCGTGCTCGTTGGCCTCGCTCCATGCACGCCCGTGCACCACCAGCTCGGCGCCTTCCGCCGCGATGCGCTCGCGCGCCGCGGCCGAGGTGGTCTCGGGCACGACGACGGTCACCGGCACGCCAAGCAGCCGCCCGCTGTAGGCGACGGCAATGCCGGCGTTGCCGCCCGAGGAGGACACGAAGCGCGTTGCGCCCCACTCCTTGTAGGTCTGGCATGCATGGCCGATGCCGCGCGCCTTGAACGAGCCCGGGGGCTGCAGCGCCTCCATCTTGAACCACACCGAGCGCCCCAGCCGCGCCGAGCAGGACGTGGATCGCAGCAGTGGCGTGACGATGTGCAGGCTCACGGGCAGGGCTTTTTCAGCATGGGGCATGGTGGCGCTTCTTGGTTCTGGCATGAAGAACCTTGAATGCTAGAAGCCTGCCGCCTATGCGGTCAAATGCCGATCAAGCCTGAAAGCTATACTTGCAAGGCATAGCAATATTCACAGGGTAACCGGCAAAGCATGCGAAACATCGAAACGCGGCACTTGCGCTACTTCATCGCCGTCGCGGAAGAAGGCAGCATCATTGCGGCCTCCCGGGCACTGAACATCACGCAACCAGCCTTGTCGCGGCAGATCCAGGATCTTGAGGCGGGTATCGGCGCCCCATTGTTCGAGCGGCATGCCAAGGGCGTGCAACTCACCGATGCCGGCACCAGCTTCCTGCACGACGCGAAGCAGTCGCTGCTGCAACTGGAACAGGCACGTGACCGGGCCCATCGCATTGCGCAGGGCCAGACCGGCACGTTCACGCTCGGCATCATGCCCAGCTACCTGGCCTCGCCCGTGACGCTGGCGATTCTTGCGCACTTCCGGGAGCAGAACCCGGAAATACTGCTCTCGATCGAGCCGCTGTTGTCACTGCAGCAGGCACAGGCGATCCGCAGTGAAGAACTGGACGGCGGCATCATGGCGTGGCGCACGCCGGACGACGCCAGCCTGAGCGGCATCGCCCTGTACCGGGAGCACTTTGTGCTGGCCGTGCCGGCGCAGCATTTCGCGCCAGCGAAGCAAGCACGGCGGCTTGCCGATATCGCCGGCGAACGCTTCGTGTGGTTCAACCGGGAGAAGTCGAGCGCGCAGCACAGCCTGCTGATGGCCGCGTGCGCCAAGGCCGGGTTCACGCCGCATATCGTCCAGATCGGCACCGACACGCCTACCATCCTGGGCCTGGTCGCCGCCGGCATGGGCTGCGCGCTGGTGCCTGCCAGTTCGCAACTGCATGCGCCACCGGCCATCACGTTCATCGCGCTGGCCGACCTGACCGATGGGGTCGATATCGAGTTTGTGTATTCGGCGTCGCGCCGCTCGCCGCGCGTGCAGCGCTTTATCGAATCGGTGCGGCACGTCACCGGCAGGAAGGCAAGGCCGGCACGCGACAAGCCATAGCGTGCGCAGCGATCTAATGCTCCGCGTTCACCTTGTGCTCCGCCACCTCCGGGCTGTTCTGCCAGCCGCCGCCCAGCGCGAGGAACAGGTTGATCTGGTTGATCGCCACCTGGCTGTCCGACGCCGCCAGTGCCGCCTCGGCCCCAGCCAGCGTGCGGTCGGCATCCAGGCTGGACAAATACGGCACGCGACCCGCCTTGTACAGCATCCGGTGTTGCCGGGCGACCTCACTGGCGTCGTCGCGCGCCACGCGCAGGGACTGGTTGCGCTCCAGTTCCCGCGTGTAGGCGCTGAGCGCACTCTGCGTTTCCTGCAGCGCCTGGAGCACCACGCCGTCGAAGCGGGCGAGTGCCGCGTCCGCGCCGGCTTCCATGGCGTGGATACGCGGGCGCACGCCATTGGTCGGCAGGTTCCAGGTGATCAGCGGGCCCAGGCCCCAATGCGCGGTCGGGCCGGTGCCGAGATCACTCAGGATGCCGCTCAAGCCAGCCGATGCGCCGATGCGTATCGACGGATAGAGATCCGCCATGGCCACGCCGATCTTCGCTGTGGCCGCCGCCAGCTCGCGCTCCGCCTGGCGGATATCGGGGCGGCGCTTGAGCAGCGCTGCGCCGTCCCCGACAGGAATCGCCTGGCGCAGCGTCGGCTCCTCCGGGCACTCGGCCAGCGCTTCAGGCAGCGCTGCCGGCGGCTTGCCCAGCATGACGGCGAGCCGGTAGGCCGCGCCCTCCTTCTCCGCCTTGAAACGCGGCAACGCAGCGCGCAAGGTCTCGGCCTGCGCGCGGGCGCGCAGCATGTCGGTGGGCTGGCCACGGCCGGCGGCGACCATCTTGCCGGCGATCTCCACGCCGCGCGCCTGCAGCGCGACCTGCTGCTGCGCCACTGCCAGCTCATGCGTGGCGGCGCAGCCTTGCACATAGGCCCGCACGGTTTCCGCCACCACGCTCACGCGCGCCATATCCAGCGCGGCCTGGCTCGCCTCGGCGCTGGCCAGCGCGGCCTCGTCGGCGCGGGCCAGCTTGCCGAAGAAGTCTACAAGGTAGGACACCGAGAAACCGACGTCGCCCAGGTTGAAGACCGGCACCTTCTCCTTGAGCAGGAAACTCTCGCCCGCGATCTGCGCGCGTTCGGCCTTGGCGGAGAAGGCCGCCTGGGGCAGGTTTTCTGCTTCCACCTCGTGATAGATCTCCACGGCACGGCGCAGGTTGGCGGCGGCCACGCGCAGGCTAGTATTGGCGCTGAGCGCCTGCTGCACCAGTGCGTCGAGCTTGGGGTCGTCGTACAGGCGCCACCAGTCGTCGGGGACCGGTGTGACGGAAACAGCCGGGTCATTCGTGCCGAGTAACGGCCCGTTGGCCTCCGGTACACGTATTGCCGACAGCTCCGGCACGTGGTAGTCAGGGCCCACGGTGGTGCAGGCGAACAGCAGCGGGGCCAATACCGGCAGCAAGGCGTGCCCGAGCTTGCTCATTGCACGACCTCCTTCTCGGTCTCCTTCTCGGTCTCCTCACGCAGCACGGCAATGTGCTTGCCGGGCTCCGCCACCGATACCGTCGCCGTGCGTCCCGACACCAGCCGCACATTCGCCGGCACGTCGTCTAGCACGATGCGCACCGGCACGCGCTGCGCCAGCCGCACCCAGTTGAACGTGGGGTTCACATTGGGCAACAGGTTGGCGCCATTGCTGCGGTCGCGGTCCTCGATGCCGGCGGCGATGCTCTGCACGTGGCCGTGCAGGATCGTGCGCTCGCCCATGATGCGCACGGAGACCGGGTTGCCAACGCGGATGCCCTGCAGCTTGGTTTCCTCGAAATAGCCTTCGACGTGGAAGGAATTCAGGTCAACCATCGACAGCACCGGCCGGCCCAAAGCCACGTAGTCGCCCAGGCGCGGCAGGCGGTCGTTGAGAAAGCCATCCACGGGGCTGGCCACCCGGGTGCGGGCCAGGTTGAGCTTTGCCAGCCCGACCGCCGCCTCCGCCTGCGCCAGCGCCGCCTCGCCCTGCTGCACCCGCGCCTGCCCTTCTTCGACCACTTCGGTGGCGACCACCTCGGACAGGGCGTGGTTGCGGGCGGCCTCGCGGCGCGCCTGCGCCAGCGTGGCGCGCTGCGCGGCGGCCGTCGCCATGGCCTGCTGCAGCGCCAGCTGGTAGCGGTCCTGGTCGATCACGAACAGCACCTGCCCGCGCCGCACGCGCTGGTTGTCCTTGACGAGAATCTGCGTCACCAGCCCCGAGACATCGGGCGCGACCTGCACCACGTCGGCGCGTACGTGGCCATCGCGCGTCCATGGCGCCACGGTGTAGTAATCCCACAGATGCTTGCTCACGAAGAGCGCGGCCAGGGTGGCCAGCAGGGTCAGCAGCACGGGGACCAACAAACGGAACTTGAATTTCATGATTGCAGCCAGCGGGCCATGGCGACCACGCCACCCAGCACGATGACGTAAAGGGCTAGATTGAAGAGCGACCGGTGCCAGACCAGCCGGTAAAAGCCTGCGCGCGCAAGGACCGCACGCATGCAGGCGGTGATGACGAAGGTGAGGAGCATCAATGCCAGCAAGCCTGGCACGAAGACGCCGTAGAGATCGATTTCCGCGCTTAGCATCGGGGCTGCCCGCGTATTGGGAGCGGCATGGACAGAGACGGCTGCACCTGCCGCGCTGTGGCCTGCGGCTGCGCCGGATACAGCGTGACCCGCAGGGCAATCAACGCGCTCAGTGCACTGCGCGCGTGCTCGCCGGGGCTTTGCGCTCCGTCGGCTTGCATGGCCACCTCGCGCAGCGCCTTGTCGATCCGCTCGGATAGCGCATCCGGCGGCGCCATCGCGTGCCCGGCCTTCAGGCGCGCGCGGAAATGCAAGGCAACCGCATTGAGCACCCTGGCCACGGCGCGGCGCGCGGCCGGGCGCAGCCCGGGCAGGCTGCGCTGCAACGCCAGCGCGCCAAACCCTACCTGCAGCTCGGCAAAGCCATCCGAAGCCATCTTGTCGTCGCTGGCCGCAAGCCTTGGCACCAGCTGGCTGAGCCGGTCCAGCATGCGGCCGCCGAGCTTGGCCTGCTCGCCCGGCTCGCGCCGCGTGGCGGCTTGTGCCAGGTCCTTCCAGCTGGCGCGGATCAGCCGGTGCGCCGCCACGCGCGCGCCGAACGGCCGCGTCGCCATGGCCCACAAGGGCGCGAACAGCATGCCGCCGATGCTGGCCAGGCTGCCGTTGAAGGTGGTCAGGAAGTTCGTGTCGTAGACGCTCTGCACATTGGCGAACGACGCCGTATTGACCGACAGCAGCATGGCGATCAGGTTGAATCCGGGCCGCGATATCAGCATGCCGATGCCCATGTAGGGCAACGCCAGCATGCCCACCAGCGTCTCGAAGTTGTGCGCGTTCGGCACCACCAGGAACAGGTAGAACGACGACACGGCAAAGCAGAATCCGCTCCAGCGCAAGAACGAATGCGCCACGGGCCGGGGCTCCTCGATGGTGGCAAAGAAGCAGCAGGCGATGGACGCCACCGCCACCGACCCCGCGCCGTCCTCCCATCCCGAGACGATCCACAGCAAGCCCGCGCAAAACACGGCCAGGCTGGTGGAGCAGGCATAGAACAGCAGCATGGCGTGATCGTGGTGATGCGCCCGGTCCGCGCGCTCGGCGCCGCGGCCAAGCGCGCGCATCGACGGCGCGGCGGCGCTGGCCGCCTGATCGCCGATGCCATGCTGCAGGGCGTGGCAGTCCTCGCACAGCGCCGCCAGCGTGCGCAACTGACCGTTGGCGGTGGCGACCAGGCCCGCATGCCAGCCGGGCGCCAGCGCGTAGTCCGCCCACGGGCCCGCCTCCGGCTCCAGCGCGGGCGGCGGGCCGTCAAAGCCCGCGCGGATCCAGGCAGACATGCCGGCCATATGGCGCGCCAGGCTATCCGGTATGCCGTGCGCGTGGCGCCGCAGCGCCTGCAGCACGCCGGCCAGCGAGGACAGCACGGGCAGCAGCATCGTCATCCGCTCGCGCAAAGCGCGCGCGTGGCGCAGCGTGTGGGCGCTTTCCGTGTCGTACGAGAGCTGGGTGATGAGCTGGTCCAGCGCGAGGATGTCGGCGGCTAGCCGGTGGCGGCTGCCGTGGCGCGTGGCGTTGGCGTCGGGATCGGCCGACAACATGTCGGTGGCCCAGAGTGCCGCGTCCGCCAGCCAGGTCGCGGAGCGGGCCCGCAGCGCGGGCGCCACCTTGGCCGGGAAGACGATGGCGCCCACCATGCCGGCGCAGAGGATGCCGATGACGATTTCCTCGATGCGCGCAACGGCGATATCGAAGACTTGCGCCGGCTCGCTCACCGCGGGCAGCGCCACGATCGGCAGCGTATAGGCGGCCAGCAGGAAGACATAGCTGCGCGGCGTGCGCTGCAGCAGCGAGAAATAGAGCAAGCCCCCCGTCCACAGGGCGATCGCGGCCATCAGCAACACCGGCGCGTTGACCAGCAACGGCACCGTGACCACCGCGGCCGTCGCGCCCAGCACCGTGCCCGCCACGCGATACGCGGCCTTGGAGCGGGTGGCGCCGGTCAGCGGGTGAGAAACAAAATAGACGGTTGCCATGGCCCAGTAAGGGCGGGGCAAACCCAGCGCGAGCGCGATATAGAGCGCCAGCATCGAGGCGGCAAACGCCTTCAGTGAAAAGAGCCACTGTCGTGCGCTGGGCCAGCTAGCCATGACGCGAATATCCGTTGGAAAGAGCGTAGGCCCGAAGTGTAGCCAACTGGCGGACATTCCTGCCATGATTTAAAATTGCGAATCACATTCGCTTTTTTCATGGCAAAGGAAGTACCCAATGCCCATCGACATCCGCGCCCTGCGCTACTTCGTTGAAACCGTTCGCCTCAAGAGCTTCACCCAGGCGGCGACCTCCCTGTTCGTCACGCAGTCCACCATCAGCAAGATGGTGCGGCAACTGGAAGACGAGATCGGCCAGCCACTGCTGATCCGCGAAGGCAAGCAGGTGCGGCTGACCGACGTGGGGCGCGTGGTCTACGAGCGCGGGCAGGAAGCGCTGGGCGTGGTGCACCGGCTAACGCTCGAAGTGGCCGATCTCTCCTCGCTGGGCCGTGGCCAGCTGACCGTGGGGATCCCGCCCATGGCCAACCTGTTCTTCTCGCCGGCCGTCAGCGCCTTTCGCCAGCGCTATCCCAACCTGGAGCTGAGCCTGGCCGAGCATGGCGGCCACATGGTGGAGCAGCAGGTGGCAAGTGGCGAGCTGGAAGTCGGCGCCACCGTATTGCCCCGGGATAGCGGCCTGGAACTGGCCACACGCGAGTTCGCCAAATACCCGATCTGGGTCGCCGGCCCCCGCAAGGCCAGCTGGGCCAAGGGCAAGACCGTCACCCTGGCGGCGCTGCGCGACGAGCCCCTGCTGATGCTGACCGAAGACTTCTCGCTGACCCGCAAGCTGCGGCAAGTCTTTCTGGATGCCCGCCTGGAGCCTCGCATCGTGGCGCAAAGCGGGCACTGGGATTTTCTCGTCTCGATGGCCGCGGCCGGTCTGGGCACCACCTTCCTGCCCCAGCCGCTGCTGGACAAGCTCGATATCCGCGACAAGCTCGCCGTGGCACGGCTGACGGAGCCCGCCATGGACTGGGCGCTCGCCCATATCTGGTCGCCGGGACGCTACCTGTCGCATGCGGCGCGGGCGTGGTTTTCGGTTTGCGAGGAAGTGCTGGGGGCGTGAGCGCTTATCGGCGCCATGTGCGATGTGTATTGCTTGTGGCCCGCTGACGCGGGTTTTGGCGCTTGCTGGGCGGGGTTTTGATGCTTCTAGCTG
>NZ_JBIUHC010000049.1:0-61871 GCF_044627735.1 Cupriavidus sp. CuC1
CTCGAACGCCATCTGTCCGACTCTCTCCGCGATCTGGAGTTGGACCGCCAACGTGTCCATTCCATTGTCGCGTGGCCGTGGATTATTAATTCACTATTGAATTAGAAACGGAATGAGACGCTGTTGCAGGGCTACATTGTTTCTGGTAATGATGCAACAAAATGCCAATAAATGTAATAATATGCCAATCAAGGCGCGCCCGGCATTGGCCGCCCCGGGCACGCCCGCGGTAGTTGCGTCCAACGGCGTGCGCGGCATTACGCCTTGGACTTGCGGCCATTCCGGCCGCTTGCCTATGGCGTTGTCCCCACATGCGCGGCGGCGCATAATGCCCCATTGACAACGATACGATGGCCGGGCGAAGTCTTGCGTGATGCAATGGAGGCACCGGTCACATAAGGGCGCACCATGGGCGTACTACTTCATTTGCTTTCCGGCGTGGCGCTGCTGGTGTGGGGCACCAACATCGTCAAGGTCGGCATCCTGCGCGTGTATGGCGCCAACCTGCGCCACGTGCTCTCCTCCAGCATCTCCAACCGCTTCACGGCCTTTGCCGCCGGCCTCGGCGTGACCGGCCTGGTCCAGAGCAGCAACGCGACCGCCGTCATCGTCAGTTCCTTCGTCGGCCAGGGCCTGATTGCCGTGGCCCCGGCGCTGGCCATCATGCTGGGCGCCAACGTCGGCACCGCCATCATGGTGCAGGTGTTCTCGCTGGACTTGTCGTGGCTGTCGCCGCTGCTGATCTTCGTCGGCGTGATCCTGCATCTGTCCTGGAAGGGCAACAAGCCTGGCCACGTGGGCCGCGTGCTGATCGGCCTGGGGCTGATCACGCTGGCGCTTGAGCTGATCTCCATTGCCACCCGCCCCGTGGTGGAAGCGGCCGGCGTCAAGGTGCTGTTCGGCACGCTCACCGGAGACCCCACGCTGGACATGCTGATCGGCGCCTTCCTGACCATCCTGTGCTATTCCAGCCTGGCGGTGGTGCTGTTCTGCGGCGCGCTGGCCTCGGCCGGCGTAGTGTCGCTGCATGTGGCGATGGCGCTGGTGCTGGGCGCTAACCTGGGCTCCGGCATCTCCGCGTTGCTGACCACCTCGGGCAACAACCAGCCCGGCAAGCGCGTCACGCTGGGCAACCTGCTCTCGCGCCTGCTCGGCTGCGTGATTGCGCTGCCCTTGCTGGGGCAGGCCGAACGCCTGCTGGCGCTGGTCGATGCCGATCCGCAGCGGCTGGTCGTGAATTTCCACCTGCTGTTCAACGTGGCGCTGGCGGTGCTGCTGCTGGGCGCCACGGGCCCGCTGGCGCGCCTGTGCGAGGCGGTGCTGCCCGGGCGCAATACCGGCGATAGCCAGGTCACCCCCCGCCACCTCGATCCCGCCGCGCTGCCCACGCCGACGCTGGCGCTGTCCAATGCCGCGCGCGAGGTGCTGCGCATCGGCGACCGCATCGAGCAGATGCTGGACAACATGCTGCGCGTGCTGCGCACCAACGATGCCAAGCTCGCCACCGCCACCTGCCGCATCGACGACGAGGTGGACGATCTCTACACCGCGATCAAGCTCTACCTGACCCGGATCAGCCTGGAGGCGCTGGATGAGCGCGACGGCCGGCGCTGGACCGAGATCATCTCGCTCACCATCAACCTCGAGCATGCCGGCGACATCATCGAGCGCATCCTGCAGGACGCGCGCGAAAAGAAGATTGCCCACAACCTGGCCTTCTCGGAGGCGGGCATGCAGGAGATCTCGCAGATGCATGCGCGCGTGGTGGCCAACCTGCGGCTCGGGCTGTCGGTGTTCCTCTCCGGCGACCTGAAAAGCGCGCAGCAACTGATGGCGGAGAAGGCGACCTTCCGCGAGATGGAGCGCCAGTACGCGCGCACCCACCTGCAACGCATCGCCGTGCAGACCGCCGAGAGCATCGAGACCAGTTCGCTGCACCTCGACGTGATCAGCGATCTCAAGCGCCTGAACTCGCTGTTCTGCGCCACCGCCTACCCGGTGCTGGAAGACGCCGGCGTGCTTAACCGCAGCCGCATGAAGGAAGACGACGGCGAGCCCCCCGTGCGGGCGGTGCCGTCGCCGCAAGCGCACTGAGGGCGGGGCTGCCGCTCCACGGAGCTGGCTACAGCTTGTAGCCGATCTCCCGCAGCAAGGTCCGCCGCGAGGCAATGTCCGCCTCGGTTTCCAGCCCGAGCGGCGACGCGCCATCCACCACGCCAAGCACCGCGCGCCCCTGCGCGGTCTGCGCCACCACCACCTCGGTCGGGTTTGCCGTGGCGCAATAGATCCTGCATACCTCCGGCACCGCGCGCACGGTCGCGAGCACATTGACCGGATAAAAGCCGTCGCCAAGGAACAGCAGGAAACTGTGGCCCGCGCCGATCGCCAGCGCGTTCTGGCACGCCAGGTCGATCATTGCCTCGTCGGTGCCGGACCAGCGCACCAGGCGCTTGCCCGAGGCCTCGCAGAATGCCAGTCCAAAGCGGATGCCCGGCACCGCGCCCGCCAGTGCCTCGTGGATGTCGTCCACGGTCTTGATGAAATGGGATTGCCCGAAGATGAAATTGGTCGCCTCAGGCTTGGCGATCTGCACTACGGTGAGCTCCATGGCCGTGCTCCTGCTCTGGCCGGTGCCAGCCCCGGAAAGGGCTTCGACAGGCGCGGCCTTTCGCAGTCTATGGTAGGCCGGGCAAGGTCGAATGCAAGGCGGCCGCGTGCGCCTACTTCGAGGAAGGCGGGCGGCGTCTGCGGCGTGCGCGCTGCAGCATCACGGCGATGGCCACGAGCACAGCCGCGCCGCCCAGCGTCAGCGCCAGATTGCCGGAGACCGCGCCGCTTGCCGTGCCTGGCACCTGGGCCTTGCTGGCAGCGCTGGCAGCGCTGGCGTCCTGGGCGGCTTGCGCGGGCGGGGCGGACGCCGCTGTCGCGGCAGGTTCATCGAGCGCTCGCGCCGCCGGCGCTGCCAGGTCGATGGGCGTGACCGTGGCCTGCGCCGCGGCGGGACCGGCAGCGGCGCTGCCGAGCAGCAGCGCGCATTGCCAGGCGCACAGGATGAGGCGGGATTGCGCGCGCACTGCGTTTCAGCGACGCTCTAGCAGCGGCGCCAGGTACTTGCCGGTGAAGCTCGCGCGGCTCGCCGCCACCGTTTCCGGCGTGCCCTTGGCGATCACCTGGCCGCCGCCCGCGCCGCCTTCCGGGCCCATGTCGAGCAGCCAGTCCGCGGTCTTGATCACGTCCAGGTTGTGCTCGATGATGACCACGGTGTTGCCCTGGTCGCGCAGCTTGTGGATGACCTTGAGCAGCAGCTCGATATCGTGGAAGTGCAGGCCCGTGGTGGGCTCGTCCAGGATGTAGAGCGTGCGGCCGGTGTCGCGCTTGGACAGCTCCAGCGACAGCTTGACGCGCTGCGCCTCGCCGCCCGAGAGCGTGGTGGCGGACTGGCCCAGCCGGATGTAGCCCAGGCCCACGTCGAGCAGCGTCTTGAGCTTGCGCCGCACGACAGGCACCGCCAGGAAGAACTCGTGCGCGTGCTCCACCGTCATGTCGAGCACTTCGTGGATGTTCTTGCCCTTGTAGAGCACTTCCAGCGTTTCGCGGTTGTAGCGCTTGCCGTGGCAGACATCGCAAGGCACGTACACATCAGGCAGGAAGTGCATCTCGACCTTGATCACGCCATCGCCCTGGCAGGCCTCGCAGCGCCCGCCCTTGACGTTGAACGAGAAGCGGCCGGGATCGTAGCCACGCTCCTTGGCCGAGGGCACGCCCGCGAACAGCTCGCGGATTGGCGTGAACAGGCCGGTGTACGTAGCGGGGTTCGAGCGCGGCGTACGGCCGATCGGGCTCTGGTCGACGTTGATGACTTTGTCGAAATGCTCCAGCCCGTCGATGCGGTCGTGCGCCGCGGGCTCCGCCGTGGAGCCATACAGGTGGCGCGCCACCGCGTGGTAGAGCGTGTCGTTGATCAGCGTCGACTTGCCCGAGCCGGACACGCCGGTCACGCAGGTGAGCAGGCCCACCGGGATCTCGGCGCTGACGTTGCGCAGGTTGTTGCCGGTGGCATTGATGATGCGCAGCAGCTTTTCCTCGTCGGGCGCGGCGCGCTCCTTGGGCACCTCGATGCGGCGCGCGCCGGACATGTACTGCCCGGTGAGCGAGTTGGGCGACTGCTCGATCTGCAGCGGCGTGCCTTCGGCCACGATCATGCCGCCGTGCACGCCGGCGCCGGGGCCGATGTCGACCACGTAGTCGCAGGCGCGGATCATGTCTTCGTCGTGCTCCACCACCAGCACGGAGTTGCCGATGTCGCGCAGGTGCTTGAGCGTGCCGATCAGGCGGTCGTTGTCGCGCTGGTGCAGGCCGATGGAAGGTTCGTCGAGCACATACATCACGCCCGTCAGGCCGGAGCCGATCTGCGACGCCAGCCGGATGCGCTGCGCCTCGCCGCCCGACAGCGTGTCGGCGCTGCGTTCCAGCGACAGGTAATCCAGCCCCACGTTGTTGAGGAAGTTCAGGCGCGCGCTGATTTCCTTGACGATCTTGTCGGCAATCTCGCGCTTGGCGCCGTGCATGTCCAGCGTGAGGAAATACGTCAGCGCGTCGCGCAGCGGCCAGCCGTTGATCTCGTAGATGGCGCGCGCCTGGTCGTTCTCGCCCAGCTTGACGTGGCGCGCCTCGGTGCGCAGGCGGGTGCCGTGGCAGGCGGGGCAGGGCTGGTTGTTCTGGTACTTGGCCAGTTCCTCGCGCACCGCGATCGAATCGGTCTCGCGATAGCGCCGCTCCAGGTTGGGGATGATGCCCTCGAAGGCATGCTCGCGCACCGTGGTGCGGCCGCGCTCGTTCATATAGGTGAACGGGATCTCCACCTCGCCGGAGCCGTGCAGCACGACTTCCTGCACCTCGGCCGGCAGGTCCTCGAAAGCCGTCTCGAGCTCGAAGTCGTAGTAGGCTGCCAGGCTCTGCAGCATCTGGAAGTAGAACTGGTTGCGGCGGTCCCAGCCCTTGATGGCGCCCGAGGCCAGCGACAGGTTGGGGAAGGCCACCACCCGCTTGGGATCGAAGAAGGTGATCTGGCCCAGGCCGTCGCAGGTCGGGCAGGCGCCCATCGGGTTGTTGAACGAGAACAGGCGCGGCTCGAGTTCCTGCAGCGAGTACGAGCAGATCGGGCAGGCGAACTTGGAGCTGAATACATGCTCCTGGCTGGTGTCGATCTCCAGCGCGATGGCGCGGCCATCGGCCAGGCGCAGCGCGGTCTCGAACGATTCCGCCAGCCGCTGCTTGATATCGGGGCGCACCTTGACGCGATCCACCACCACCTCGATGGAGTGTTTCTCGGTCTTCTTCAGCTTGGGCAGCGCGTCCACCTCGTAGACCACCGCCGGCGCCTCATGTGTGGTGCCGCCCCCCGAACGCACGCGAAAGCGCACGAAGCCCTGCGCCTGCATGGTGTCGAACAGGTCGGAATGCTCGCCCTTGCGGTTGGCCACCACCGGCGCCAGGATCATCAGCTTGGTGTCTTCGGGCAGCGCCAGCGCGGCGTCGACCATCTGCGAGACGCTTTGCGCCTGCAAGGGCAGGTTGTGGTCGGGGCAGTAAGGCGTGCCGGCGCGGGCGTACAGCAGCCGCAGGTAGTCGTGGATCTCGGTGACCGTACCCACGGTCGAGCGCGGGTTGTGGCTGGTTGCCTTCTGTTCGATGGCGATCGCCGGCGAAAGCCCCTCGATCAGGTCGACGTCGGGCTTCTCCATCAGTTGCAGGAACTGGCGCGCGTAGGCCGACAGCGACTCCACGTAGCGGCGCTGGCCCTCCGCGTACAGGGTGTCGAAGGCGAGCGAGGACTTGCCCGATCCGGACAGCCCGGTAATCACGATCAGCTTGTTGCGCGGCAGATCGAGATTGATGTTCTTCAGGTTGTGGGTACGGGCACCACGGATTCTAATTTCTTCCATATACCGATTGTCTTCGCCAGGCGGGGCCGCCGGTCGGGTCGACAGGCCGGGTCTCACGGAATTTCAAGAAAAAAGCATGCCAGCAGGGCTGCAGCCGGCTTCAGGCCAGCCTCGGGCCGGGCTTCGCCAGCCCGCGCCGGGGCTCGCGGCGTCCGGTCCGGACCTGAAAGCGCAGCGGAGCAAACCTGTTAATATACCGAACTTCGGTTTCCGGGGGTTGCTTGGGCCGTTAGACTGCGCCCTGCAGCAACGGTGGCAGAAGCGCCGCAACTTCCGCTCCGGCCATGGATCGAAGTTGTCGCCGCCCCGTCAGCATTGGGGTGATGCGGTGCGTGCGCGGTGCACGAGCCGGCAATCCGTCATAGAAATTCCCCACGATCGCAATGTCGTCGATCCATAGCTCCTCCCAAGATGCGGCCAAGGCCGACGATTCCAAGGTTCGGCCGGCTGCCGGGCGCGACCGCATGACCAGCATGGAAGTGCGCGCCAGCATTTCGCTCGCCAGCATCTTCGCGCTGCGCATGCTGGGCCTGTTCCTGATCCTGCCCGTGTTCGCCGAATACGCGCACGGCCTGCCCGACGGGCACGATGCCCAGCGCGTGGGCCTCGCCATGGGCATCTACGGCCTGATGCAAGCCTTCCTGCACATTCCGCTCGGCTGGCTGTCCGACCGCGTCGGCCGCAAGCCGGTGATGGTGGCCGGCCTGCTGCTGTTCATCGCCGGCGGGCTGGTGGCGGCCAATTCCGACACGCTGTCCGGCATCATCATCGGCCGCTCGCTGCAAGGCATGGGCGCGATTTCCGCGGCCATCACCGCCTGCATCGCCGACCTGACCCGCGAGCAGCATCGCACCAAGGCCATGGCCATGGTGGGCGGCAGCATCGGCCTGACCTTCGCGCTGTCGCTGGTGATCGCCTCGCCGCTGCTGCACAGCATCGGCATGCCGGGGATCTTCACGCTGATGTCGGTGCTGGGCGTGATCGCCATCCTGGTGACCCTGTTCCTGGTGCCCACGCCGCCGCCGCCGCATCCCGTGCGGCTGCCGTTTCGCAGCGTGCTGCTCAACCCCGACCTGATCCGCCTGAACGTGGGCGTGCTGGCCTTGCATGCGTCGCAGGTGGCCATGTTCATGGTGGTGCCGGCCATGCTCAGCGACGCCGGCATGCCGCTGGACCAGCACTGGAAGGTCTACCTGCCGGTGGTGCTGGTGTCCTTCGTCCTGATGCTCGGCCCGATGATGGCCGCCGAGCGCTATGGCAAGGTGCGCCCCGTGCTGCTCTGCGCTGTCGGCCTGATGACCGCGGTGCAGCTGCTGTTTGCCGCCGTGCACGGCCTGTGGGGCATCGTGGGCGTGCTGCTGCTGTTCTTCGTCGCCTTCAACGTGCTGGAGGCCATGCAGCCCTCGCTGGTATCGCGCTACGCCGCCGCGGCGCGCGGAGCGGCGCTTGGCGTCTACAACACCACGCAGGCGATGGGCCTGTTCCTGGGCGGCGCGGTGGGTGGCTGGCTGCTCAAGCATGAGGGCCGCAGCGCGGTCTTCATCGGCTGTGCCGTCGTGCTCCTGCTCTGGCTTATAATCGCCTGGAACATGAAGTCGCCTCCGGCCCGGAAAAGCAGTGTCCCGGCCGTCGCTGTCTGAAGTTGGCAGCCCGCGGTGGTTGGCCCGCAAGGGTTGCCCGCATCACTTCGTATAGCTTTTTGCCGTAAATTGGCACTAGCATGACCGCGCGCCCGACTTCTTGGCCGGGGGCGCGTTATTCGTTTACGCATCAGTCAAGGCATCGCCACGCCGCTTGCAGCAGAGGGCGTGGCCCTGGGAGAACATTCACATGGCATCGATCAACAAAGTCATCCTCGTCGGCAACCTGGGCGCGGACCCGGAAACCCGCTACCTGCCCAGCGGCGACGCCGTGAGCAACATCCGCCTGGCGACCACCGATCGCTACAAGGACAAGACCAGCGGCGAGATGAAGGAAGCCACCGAGTGGCACCGCATCGCCTTCTTCGGCAAGCTGGCCGAGATCGCGGGCCAGTACCTGCGCAAGGGCTCGCAGGTCTATATCGAAGGCCGCATCCGTACCCGCAAGTGGACCGACCAGTCCGGCGTGGAAAAGTACAGCACTGAAATCGTGGCTGAGCAAATGCAGATGCTGGGCTCGCGCCAGGGCATGGGCGGCGGCGGCGGTGGTGGCGACGACATGGGCGGCGGCGGCGGTGGCTACGGTGGTGGCCGTGAAGCTTCGGGCGGTGGCGGCGGTGGCTATGGCGGCGGTGCACGCAGCGGTGGCGGCCAGGCTGCCGGTGGCCAGCAAGGCGCTGGCGGCGCGCGTCGCCAGCAGCAGGCTCCGTCGAACGGCTTTGAAGATATGGACGACGATATTCCGTTCTGAGAATTACCTGAGACTTTTCTGTAAAGTTTTGCCTTGGAACCCCCGCCCTGCGGGGGTTTCGTCTTTTTTGAAACGTAAAAAAGTACTTGCTGGTTCGCGCATAGTCTCATACCAAGAAAAAAAGAAGAAAATGGAGGTGACTATGGCGTTGGCGGTACGTCGAATCAAGTCCCCCGACGGAGAACGGCACGCTGTACTCGTGGATGAGTCGGGCATGCCGTTGTTCTATCCGACGCTGTGGGTCACGGTGCATCTACGTGGGAACGCACTGGCGGTAAACACCATCCACAACGCTCTCAATGCGATCAAGTGCATCGAGGCCTGGCAGGCCCACGACGCCATTGATGACAGCCCGGAAGTTCCTCAATCGCGACTGACCCAGGTCCACCGCCAAGCCGCCTCAACTGGCATCCCTAGCATCGCTGCGGATATTCGCGACACAAGATTCCTCGACTGGATAGCTATTCCGGCAAGCGGCCTGGCGTGAGTTTCATCGACTGTGCTGCTGACGACGTGATACCGGTACTCCGTCGCCTGGCCGAGGATTGGAAGGGGGGACGATTGGCAAGCATTGGCGGCAGTCAAGGGTGGGCGGAGCGGTATCCAGTGCATCAACGCCACGTTCCATGCGGACGCAGTCGGAGAAATCGATGCAGGCTTCGCCTTTGTCGCGGGCCAAACAGTGGCTCGTGAGGCAAGGAGGTCGCTTAAGGTGTTGATGGCGACCCGGGGTTTCCGGATAGGTCCAGTTCCAGGACACCCCTAGAAGACTCCTGCCGCCTTTAATCTGGCAATGGCTTCATCCCCATCGGCAAGAGAGTCGCGCCACTTTGACATGCGTGGCACCCCCCATTTGTTGGTGCATTGGCTCGATCCGGGAGTGTTGTATCACGGATGAATCAAATTTAGCCGCCTCTCGCGGCCGGCGTGCGGGGCGCGAACCGTTCTACAGCGAGAAGTCCAGGACTCGGGGCAGCACAAGCCCACTACCGTTGCCTTTTCGCTCCAAACGTTTCGACGATGCAACGCTTTCAATTAGCGTGCTCGGCCCGGCTTTCATTCCCACCCCGTGCACCTGCGCCAAATCAAGGCCACGGCATGGCTGGCACGATTTTGGCTGCGGTGAGCCAGTTCGTGCGTTCAGGCGGATACCGACCGCCGATAGTACCTGGGGCGCTCCCTTTCCGTCGCCGACGGGTGGGAACGGAACAGCTATGAACTGACGTGCGTGCACAACGCGCCGTGCGACATGTTTAAAGCCCTGAGTCATATACACGCAGGGTAATGCGGCTGAACCTTCGTGCCCAGATATTCGGAGGTTAGTGAGGTTTATGCCCCGTGCCCGGAGCAGCCTCAACACCGGCCATGGATATGGAATTTCCCTGAATGCCGAATGGAGTTGGAAATGAAACGCAATACAAGCAGTACGAAATCAAACTACCTGTTAATAATGGCAGGTATAGCGGTTGGCATGTTGACCGCGCCGGCTGCCTTCGCCCAGAACCAGAATAACCAGGATAGTCAGAACCCTTTTGTCACCTCTCCCCAATCAGCCGCCTATGGAAACACCTATGGCGGGTGGGCTACCTTATGGTGGCAACACATGACTTCACTGACTGGTGACCCGACAGCAAACTGTGGCGCTAACCAATCTGGTCCAGTCTGGTTCTTGGCGGAGTCTCCGTTTGGTGGCACGCAAAATCTACATTGCACAGTGCCGGCAGGAAAGGCAATCTTCCTGCCGATTATTAATGTCGAGTGTTCGACGCAGGAGCAGCCGCTCTTCCCGTCGACTGGGGTTCCGAACGGCAACTTCGGCTGCACTGATGAGGAGAATTGCCGCAGGTGTGCCACGACGTACGGTGATCACATACGCACCGGCCCCGGCTATTTGAACGCGTCGGTCGATGGTGTTCCTGTGACCAACTTAACTGCCTATCGGACGGCCACACCATCCTATACGTTTACGGCCGCCAACAATAACCTTTTCATAAACCCGACTCAGGGTAATGGAGGTCGAGGCACATCAGTAAGCGATGGCTACTGGCTATTGGTGCGACCACTTGTGCCAGGCACGCATACCATTCAGGTTCATGGTGCCTTCGATTCAACGGTAGGGAACTTTACGGAGAACGTTTTATACACGATCACCGTAACTCCCTGATCGCGTGGCTGCAATCCGCCGTGGCGGTGCCTACTACTGTGAGGGGCATTCCAGGAAACGACGGGGTCGCCATCAACACTTTAAGCGACCCCCTTGGCTCGCGGGGCATGGGGGCGCTTTAGCCCCATGCAAGCCACGGACTATCGTCACTAAAGGAGACACACGTCGCGGCTTATATCGTTGACCCGCCAGGAGCGGTGCCCGCGCCCTGCAAGCGGCTTCGACGGTCGCTCCACCCCGGACGCATCTAGGCCCACCGGAGGTTCAAACTGTAAAGTCTTCGATGCCTCTTCGGGCAAAACTTTACGAAATACTTGACACTTTTCCTTGGTGCTGCAGCACTATGCGTGCAATCGGCCTGTGTACGTATGCGGTATTCGCTCACTCACGCACAGGGCATTTCGGAGTTTTTGGTATTAACAACCGTTCTGACGATTGCTTTTCTGCTTCTGTCAAGAACAAGCCCGCAGCCCTGTCGCTGTGGGCTTCTTTGTTTACCTCTCTCTGACGGAGTTACTGGACTGAGTCTTGCAGCCCACCTCTCGGGATGCGTGAACAAGTCGGTCCCTATCTTGTCTTCCCCCAACCACGCACCGCTGGCGCTCGCAGCCCCACGCGCACTGAGTGTGCCGCAGGGGCGTAAGCGCAAAAACAATACATAAATATTGTTTTTCATCGAAATTCCGGCTATGTTCGAGGGTTCGTTAGGCGGGGTAGCCCTCCGCTGTGGAGATAGACAATGGAGAACACGGTACGGTCGGAGCGATCCCGCCAGATCATCCTCGACGCGGCAATCGCCATCCTCGCGCGCGAGGGCCCTGGCCGGCTCACGATCGATGCCATCGCGCAAGAGGGCGGGATCAGCAAGGGCCGGGTGATGCACCAGTTCCGTACAAAGGCAGCCGTGGTGGAGGCGCTGCTGGAGCATCAGATCGAATACTTCGACAAGTTCGCGAAGGACTACTTTGCCGCTGCCGGCGCCGGGAATCCCGAGGCGCAGCTGTCGGAGCAGATCCTGGCGTTTCGCGAATCCATCTCCCATCCACAGTCGCTCGTCTTTGCCATCCTCGGCTCCATTGCGGAGAACCCCGAACTGTTGTCGGTGGTCAGGGAGAAGACGGCCGAGAAGGTGGTGCGCATCAAGGAAGAGGCTGAGGATCCCGATCTGGCGCTCCTGCGCTGGCAGGCTGCCCAGGGGATGGTGCTCGCAAAGATGCTGGGGCTCTGCCCGCTTGCGCCGCAGGAGCGCGACCGCTTGTTCGACCGGCTGCTCGACAGCCAGGCCTGGACAACGCAGCCCAAGCCCAAGAAAAGAAAGTAGTCCGCGCTAGAGCTAGACGGTGCCTGGCAAGGCGTCGGCGATATCTGCCCAGGCGGCAGCCAGGCTGCCGCCCACGGACGTGCAAAGCGTCTGATCTGAAGCAGGAGCCCCGGGACTTGCCGCAATAGGGCAAGCATCGGGCGGCACCGCGCTGGCTCCGTCTGCCCGTCTCTCCCTCCCGCCCCCCTCCCGCCCCCCTCCCGACCTCCAGCGATTGTTAGTCTTCAGCCGCTTTCCTGCTCAAAAACAAACCGACTGTATTGTTTGCAAATTGATTGCGAGACGCTATACTTGCGTCCCAAGGCAGCGCTCGTTACGTCAGAGCCCTGCTCTTCCATGGATAACGCGAAACATTGGCGCCTTTTGGTGCTGTGGATTCGTGCGCCTGTTTGCAGCGGCGCTGCTTCACAGTCCAGGGAATAGAACCAGAGTCGACCAGTGCTTGGATTCGCAAGCATGGCTCACCCACCAAATGGCCTCCGACCTCCGTTCAATAGCGAACGCTGTCCGCTGGGCAAATCAACGAAGGGATTTCAAATGCTCGCCTCCAATACAACGAACCGACTTCTGGTGATGGCAGTACTTGCCGTGGTCATGACAGGTTGCGCGAGCACAAAGCCCGTGGCCTATTCCGGCATCTCATCGTCAACCGTGCTGACAACCAACGCCAAAGAGGAAGCCGAGCGTATTCCGTATAGCTATGCGACGACGGTGGACTGGCGCAAATACACTTCGATCATCGTTGACCCGGTTGAAATCTACAAAGGCAGGGACCATCAGTTCGAAGATATGTCCGCTGAAGACAAATCCGCGCTTGCGAGCTACATGCAGTCGCAATTTTCCGAAAAACTTAAAACCCGCTTTG
The DNA here is from genome assembly GCF_044627735.1 of Cupriavidus sp. CuC1. Taxonomy (NCBI): domain Bacteria; kingdom Pseudomonadati; phylum Pseudomonadota; class Betaproteobacteria; order Burkholderiales; family Burkholderiaceae; genus Cupriavidus; species Cupriavidus sp. CuC1. The sequence goes on from NZ_JBIUHC010000049.1 coordinate 12,687, forward strand.
CTGTAGTGAACAGCCCGGCCCGGGACACGTTGCGCCTGAAGCTGACCCTGACCGGTGCGACTACCACTACACCTGTTCTCGGGCCATTGTTGCGCTTCGACATTGCCGGTGGGCTCTATAACGGGGTGCAGGCGATCCGGGGGCGAGAGGGCGCGATGACGGGCTATGTCATTTACGCCGTCGAGATTTTCGATGCGCAGAGCAACCGGCTTCTCAAGGCATACATCACCAAGCAATACCCCAATGCCATGAACGTTGTCGCCAATTTCGGCGCATTGACTGCGTCCAGGACTGGCATCGATAAAGGTGCGGATGCACTCGTAGAACAACTCCGGTGACCACGTCGCTGCCACGTGTCCCGCTTGCTGGCTGGTCTTAAGTTGAGCAGCAAGCGGCATCCAGCCGGAGTTGAGTCATGGACCTCAGAAGCTGTGCCGCCATTGTCGCGGCATGGGTGGCGCTCTGCATTGGCTGCGGCTGGATCGCCGGTCAGATGGCGCAGTGGCTTGCGATGCCGTAGTCAGCGTAGTTGACGGCAACACGTAGTGTTCGCCGTTGCGACGCTCGAACCTGCTTTGCGCCCGTGAGGTACCGTAATGCCCCCCTTCGTGAAGCGAGATGCTTCGGCTCACCCAGTGAGCATCCCGCACTTGATCGCCTGCAAATATTGCGACGCTGTCCATCAGCAAGCTGATCTCGCCGAGGGCGAGCGCGCGCTGTGCCTGCGCTGCGGCGGTCTGTTGTATCGCGAGAGTCAGCGCGCCTATCAGCGCCAGCTGCCGCTGGTGGTGACCGCGCTGATCCTGTTCATTCTCTCAAGCGCCTGTCCCATCGTCGAGATGGATCTCAAGGGCGTGCGCATCGAGACCTCGCTGTGGGGCGCGATACAGGCCCTCGCTACCGGCCAGATGGCACCGGTGGCCATCCTGGTGTTCGCTACCACCATCCTGTTTCCTTTTGCCGAAATGCTGATGATGCTCTGCCTGCTGGTGCCGATGGCCCTGCGCCGCATGCCCCCGGGATTCGGTCGTCTTGTCCGCGGTGTCCAGCAGGCCAGGCCGTGGGGCATGCTCGAAGTGTTCATGATCGGCGTGCTGGTCACGCTGGTGAAGCTCTCGACCGTTGCCCAGGTGCTGCCGGGCGTCGCGCTGTGGTCGTTCGCCGCACTGATGATCGTGCTCGCCGCGATGCTTTGCTTCGACCCGCGCGACCTCTGGCGGTACCTGGATGAGGATGCGCCACGATGAGAATCCCAACCGCCACAGCACACACGGCTGCCTCACTGGGTCTTCTGTCTTGCCACGCCTGCGCCGCGCTCAGCCCGCGCGATCTGGCGGGCGAACCCTGCCCGCGCTGCGGCGCCACCCTGCATCATCGCAAACTGCGGAGCCTGACCCGCACATGGGCCTTCCTGCTGGCGGCCTACATGCTCTATATCCCTGCCAACCTGCTGCCAGTGATGGTGACGCAATCCATCCTCGGCACGCAGCGCGACACCATCTTCTCCGGCGTCATCTACCTGTGGATGTCGGGCGCCAATCTGCTCGCCATCATCGTACTGATTGCGAGCATCGTCGTGCCGCTCTTGAAGATGGCGATCCTTACCCTATTGCTGCTCACCGTGCAATTGCGCTCAAGCTGGCGCATCCGCCAGCAGACCCGCCTCTATGGCCTGCTTGAACTGATTGGTCGCTGGTCGATGCTCGATATCTTCGTGGTCGCGCTGCTGGCTTCGGTGGTACGGGCGGGTTCGCTAGCGACCATTGTTCCAGGAGGCGGGGCGATCGCCTTCGGCTCCGTGGTGGTGCTCACCATGATGGCTTCGCTGAGTTTTGACCCACGCCTGCTGTGGGTTTCGCTGGATGCAAGACATGTCCGACCTTGAGGCATCCGTGCCCCTTCCGCCTTCTCCCACGTGGCCACCGTCGCCGCCGATGCCCGGGCCGGAGCGCCGGCAGCGCGGGCGCTGGGTACCCTCGCTCGTCTGGCTGATTCCGCTTGTCGCCGCCGTGATCTCGCTGTCATTGCTGCTCCACACATTGGCCGAGCGCGGCCCTTCGATCACCGTGAGTTTCCGCTCCGCCGAAGGACTCATCCCCGGCAAGACCCCGGTGCGCTACAAGGCCGTGGATATCGGCCTTGTCAAGTCACTGCGCCTGGCGCCGGACCGCTCGCATGTCGTCGCCACTATCGAGCTGACTAGCGATGCCGAGAGCTTCTCGACCAGCGATACGCGCTTCTGGGTGGTGCGCCCGAGGATTGCCGTGTCCGGCATCTCGGGCCTGGAGACGCTGGTGTCCGGCTCCTATATCGGCGTGGACGCCGGCAGGTCGGAGGTACGCAGACGCGCTTTCACGGGACTGGAAGCACCGCCTGTTGTCACCACCGATGCCTCCGGCAAGCAATTCGTGCTGCGCGCCGCCGACCTTGGCTCACTCGATATCGGCTCTCCGGTCTACTACCGGCGCGTGCAGGTCGGACAGGTGGTGGCCTACCAGCTCAATCCCGACGGCCGAGATCTATCCGTGCGGGTATTCATCAACAAGCCTTACGACCAGATGGTCACCGTGGATGCGCGCTTCTGGCACGCCAGCGGCGTCGATATCAAGCTCGACTCGGGGGGGTTCAAGCTCAACACGCAGTCGCTTGCCACGATGTTGCTTGGTGGCGTTGCCTTCCAGGCCCCGGACGATGCCAAGGCCACCGCCGTGGCAGGAGAAAACACCCAGTTCATGCTCGCCAGCGACCAGGCCAACGCCTTCAAGGCATCCGACGAACTTGCGCCTACGCTGGCCGTGCTCTACTTCGACCAGTCCGTGCGCGGCTTGTCGCCCGGCGCTCCGGTTGACTTTCGCGGCATAGCCGTGGGCCAGGTGAGATCCATCGGCATCGAATACCAGCGCGACAAAAAAGCGTTCCGCATGCCCGTCGTAGTGGAGTTATATCCGTCCCGCATTGGCTTATCCGCGCGTGATCTCGCGGATAAGCCCCACGCCAGGGGCATCGCCGATGTCCTGAACAAGCGCGGCCTTCGGGCGCAGCTGCGCACCGGCAACCTGCTGACCGGCCAGGTCTTTGTGGCGTTTGATTTCTTCCCTGGCGCGCCACCGGCAAAGCTAAGCCTGGACAACGCGGTGCCCGAACTCCCCACCATACCGGGGACGTTGGACGAGCTGCAGACCAAGTTGGGCAACATCGTTTCCAAGCTGGATAAGGTGCCGTTTGATCAGATTGGCCAAGACCTCCGGGCCACGATGGCGTCGCTGGACAAGATGCTGAGCAATGCCGACAAGCTGGTGACTCAGTTCAACGGCGATGTGATCCCGCAAGTCACCACCGCGCTGCGCGATGCACACAGGACACTGGAGATGGCCAACGGCGCGCTCGACGCAAACGCGCCGATGCAACAAGACGCGCGCCGCATGATGCAGGAGTTGACGCGCACCGCCATCTCGCTGCGCACCTTGACGGACTATCTGGAAGGGCATCCGGAAGCCGTGGTGCGCGGCAAAACGGATCAGGAGACACCATGATGAAAGGCATCAATCAGCCACGACTGGCTGCGGGGCTGGTGATCGTGTCTGCCGCCGCTGTGCTGGCCGGCTGCGCTTCGTCCGAGGCGCGGTATTACACCTTGTCACCGGCGGCGGAGGCTCGTCCTGCGGCCATGCCGGTGACTGGCCAGGCACCGGAGCCTGTATGGATCGAAGTGGCACCCGTTCGCGTGCCGGAACGCGTCAACCGGGTCAATCTTGTCCTGAGCAACAGCAGTGGCAGGCTCAAGCTGTTGCAGCAAGATCGCTGGTCGGCATCGCTCCCGGACGAATTTCGCGACGCGCTGTCTCAACGCTTGCAAGTGAGCCTGGGCGCCGTCGATACGTACCAGCATGGCAGGCCCGGCGCGGAGCCACTTTATCGCGTCAGCGCCGAAGTGGTACAGATCGATGCCGCCATCGACGAACGTGTCAGCGCCATCGTCCACTGGACCGTGCACCGGTTGCCCGACGGCAAAGTGACGGTGGGGTACACGCGGGCGGCGCTGGCAGCGGCGGGAGGCGTGGATGGCGTTGTAGCCGCCTATCAGCAGGTAGTGATCAACAACGCCGCCGACATCGCGGCGGCGGTGCGCCCGCTACGATCGTGAGTGCCTGGGCGGGTCTGGCGTGGTCCGCAACGGCACGGCATTCATTCCATGCTGGCGCCGGAGTCCTTGGCCACCTTGGTCCACTTGGCAGTTTCCGAACGGATGAACCCGGACAACTGCGTCGGCGTCATATCGCCCGCCGCCACGCCTTGCTCCTCGAAGCGCTTCTGCACCTCGGGCAGCTTCAACACCTTGGCCAGCTCCGCGCTGACACGCTGCTCGACCGCGGGCGGCGTGCCCCGCGGCGCCATCAGCGCGTACCACGTCGTCACCTCGAATCCCTTGACGCCGCTTTCGTCGAGCGTTGGCACGCCTGGATAGGCGGTGGACCGCTTCGCCGTGGTGACGGCGAGCGCCTTCACCTTGCCGCTGCGCACGTGGGGCGCGGCGGAGGGGCTGGTTTCGATGGCCATCTGGATTTGCCCGGCGATCAGGTCCGTCATCATCGGGGCGCCGCCCTTGTAGGGCACGTGGGCGATGTCGGTGCCCGTCATCGAGCGGAACAGTTCGCCGGAGAGGTGCTCGGTGCTGCCGGTGCCGGCGGAGCCGTAGTTGACCTTGCCCGGATGTGCCTTGATGTAGGCGATCAGTTCCGGCACGGACTTGGCCGGGATCATTTGGTTGACCAGCAGCACGTTGGGTGTCAGCGCGACCATGCCGACCGGGTCGAGGTCCTTGGTGAAATCGTAGGGGAGCGTCTTGTAGATGCCGGGCGCCATGGTATGCGCCACGGTGGCAAGCAGGAAGGTGTAGCCATCGGCCTGCGCCCTTGCCACATTGGCGGCGCCGAGCGTGCCGCCGGCGCCGGGCCGGTTGTCGATCACCACCGGCTGGCGCAACGCTTCACCGAGCTTCTGGCCGATGGTGCGGCCGATGATGTCGGTGGTGCCGCCAGCGGCAAACGGGACGACCAGCGAGATCGGCCTGGCTGGCCAATTGTCCGCCGCGAATGCGACGACACCCACCGACATGAGGGCGGTGCCGAGGATGCCGGCGATCACGGCGCGGCGTGCGGTGGACTTCATCTTGTCTCCTGCGGGAACGTTCTGGTAGTCGGCGGGGCGTTTTTTTGCTGGCAAGACTGTACTTAGCGCCACAGGCGGGCGCCAGTCACGTTCCGGCAAGGGGTCTTCAGGCTTTGTGAAGAGTGGCGCCGGGCCAGCGCCCGTCCTCGACCAGTGCGCGGGTCACGCTGGCCAGCACGGTGCGGGCCGCCAGGCCGGCCGGGGAGAGTTCGTCGTCGCAGAGGCTGACCAGCAGGTTGGGCCGATGGACCGTGCCGGTGCTGCTGCTGTCGGCGATTTCCATCATGCGCAGCGGCTCGCCGATCAGCCGGGCCACCGCCGCGCCAGGCTGGATGGTGGCGCCGAGGCCGGCGCGCACCGCATCCATCAGCATCGCCAGGCCGTCGATCTCGGCAATGACGTTGAGCGGATGCTGGCTGCGCGCAAACGCGGTATTGAGCAAGGCGCGCAAGCCGTGGGGGCTGCTCGGCAGGATCAGCGGCAGGTTGCCAAGCTGTTCGAGCTGCACGGGCGCAGCCACTGGCAATCCGGGGAGCCCATCCTTGGCGATGACGAACAGCCGCTCGTCGAGCAGCGGCGTCACGCTCCAGCGTTGGGTACCTTCGACCTGGAACAGCACGGCGAGGTCGAGTTGCCGCGCGCCGATCATCGAGGCCAGGTTGCCGGACAGGTTCTCGACCAGATGCAGCCGGATATCAGGGTAGCGCTCGCGCATGGCCAGCATGAAGGGCAAGCCGAGCACGGCGATCGTACTCGGCGCCATGCCCACGCTGACATGGCCGGACAGGCGTGCCAACTGCGCGGCGCGCACGGCGTCGTCGGCGTGGCGGATCGCCAGCTGCGCCTGCCGCCAGAAGGCCAGGCCCGCGTCGGTGGGCACGACCCCGCTCGAGGTCCTTTGCAGCAGGCGGGTCGACAGCTCGCTTTCGAGCCGGCTGATCTGCTGGCTCAATGCCGAGGTCACCACCCCCAGCTTCTGGGCTGCCTGCCCCATGCTGCCCAGTTCCACTACCTGCACGAAGTAGCGCAGCTGCCGAAGTTCCATGTTCCTTTCCCGCTTTCCATGCCCGTAGGACCGCCGTATTGTGCCTCGCGCGCGCGGCCGGGCGATAGGCATCTCGTGTCTGTTGCCGTTTTCATCGAGTCATATAGATGAGTTAGTTGACTTGGGTAGGCGTTGCCTCCTATGATGGGACTGCCCCCCCGCATCGCTCCTTGCCCGCCTATTTTGCTGATCGAATCCCTGTTGTCGCAGACCCAGCTGACTCCCCTCGAACTCGCCTGCCTGGCGCCGATCGTGCTGTGGGCCTATACGATCTTCGGGCTCACCGGCTTCGGCTCTTCCATCATGGCGATGCCGCTGCTCACGCAGATCGTTCCGCTGCGCACCGCGGTGCCGATGATCCTGTTCTTCGATCTTGTCGCGGGAACCCTGCTGGGCATGCGCAGCCGTAGCCACGTGCATGTGGGCGAGTTGCGCAGGCTGATGCCGAGCGTGCTGGTGGGCATGATCTCGGGCCTGGCGCTGCTGATGTTCGCGCCGGAGCGTCCGCTGCTGCTGTTGCTCGGTTTGTTCGTGTTGCTGTATTCCGCGTGGAACCTGCTGTTCAAGCGCGGCTTCAGCGAGCTGGATCCGCGGCTGTCGGTGCCATTCGGCGTAGTAGGGGGCATGCTGACCGCGATGTTCGGTACCGGCGGCCCGCTGTACACAATCTACCTGGCAGGACGGTTGCGGGACGCCGCGCAGTTGCGGGCCACTACCAGCACGCTGATCGTGCTGACGGCGTTCGGCCGGCTGATCCTTTTCGCGGTAGTGGGACTCTATGCCAATGCCGCGATCTTCACGCTGGTGGCGATGCTGATGCCGTGCGCCATCGCTGGTTACTTCATGGGCGGCTGGCTGCACCGGCGTATCGCCCCGGCCAAGGTCATCCGCGCCGTATGGGCCATCCTGATCGCTGCCGGCTTCGGCCTGGTTTATCGCAGCGCGCTGGGATAAGGCCCGGCGCGCCGCGCCTTTCACTTGCGTGACACGGCCGGCGCGGGCAGACCTTCCATTTGTACATTGACGCAGGCCGGCCGGCCCGATGCGATGGCGCGCTGCACGGCTGGCAACAGCTGCTCCGGCGCCTGCACGAATTCACCGTGTCCGCCAAATGCCGCGCAGACCTGGTCGTATCGCGTGGGCAGCAGTTCGCATCCCACCAGCCTGTCCTTGCCGTAGCTGTTGAGCTGGATCTGGTACTCGGCGTTCCAGCGCGCGTCGTTGCCGACCACGGCGACGAAGGGCAGGCCGTAGCGGACCGCCGTGTCGAACTCGGCAATATGAAAGCCCGTGGTGCCATCGCCCATCATGGCGATGACCGGCGCGTCCGGCTTGGCCACCCGCGCCGCCAGCGCCATTGGCAGGGCGCTGCCGATGGCGCCCGCCGGCCCGTTGATGACGCGGTGCGGCGCCTGCAGGCAGGCTTGCGCCCACTGCCCGAATTCGCCGCCGTCAGAGATCAGCACCGCCTCCGGATGACTGTCCAGGACCGGCTGCAGGGGACTGCACACCTGGACCGGGTGCAGCGCGCCCGTCGACGATGCGGTCTTCCATGCTTCGGGACGATAGCGGATGGCAGCCTTCACATCCTCAAGCCATGCGTAATGCTGCTCCCGGCCGGCCGCACAGGCGATCAGCTGCGCGATGGCGCTGCCGACGTCCGCGCGCCGCGCGAGCTGCAAGCGGGCGCCAGCCGCACGGCGGCTGCGCTCCAGCTCAGCATCGTCCGCATCGATCTGCAGGAAGCTGCAGTCGGCCGCGAAGGAGGGAGACTGGCCAAACTTCAGCGTGAAGTCGAGGCGCTTGCCCAGCAGCAATATGCAGTCGGCCTGCGCCAGCATCTGCCCGAACGCGCCAAGGCTCGGATCGTGATTGCCACGTGGGCTTTCCATGCCGACGACGGGAATGCCGGTGCGCGCTTCCAGCTCCGCCGTGCGGCTGCGCCCGCGCGCGGTGAGCCAGGCGGGGCCGGCGAGGATCAGCGGGCGCCTTGCCGCTGCCAGTGCCGCCAGCACCTCGGACGCTGTCCGCGCATCGAACGCAGGCGCTTCCTGCGGCGTAGCGATCGAGGCAAGTTCACCGGCGCGGGTCACGGCATTCTCCAATGCATCGGTGGGCAGGCTCAAGTGCACAGGGCCGGGCCGCCCGGATTGCGCGATGCGCATGGCCAGCGCGATATCGGCAGCAACGGTGTCAGCGCTGGCGCTGGCCCACGATGCCTTGGTGACTGGTGCGGCCATCTCGGCCTGCCGCATTTCCTGGAAGGCTCCAAAGCCGCGCTGGCTGTTCGGCGCATGGCCCGACAGCAGCACCAGCGGCGACTCCGACATCTGCGCGGTGTAGAGCGCGGATACCGCGTTGGCGTGGCCGGGCCCGCCGGTGACCATCGCCAGGCCGACTTCGCCCGTGATGCGCGACCACGCATCGGCCATGTGCACGGTGGCGGCTTCATGCCGCGTGTGGATCAACGCGATTTCCGCGTCCAGGCAGGCGTCGAACACCGGCATGATGTGATTGCCCGACAAGGTGAATATGCGCCTGACGCCGGCCTTGGCCAGCGTGCCTGCCAGCGCATCGGCGCCGCGATGGGACTTCGCCATTGGAGTTCCTATTTGAGCTGGATGTTGAGGGACTTGCCCAGTTGCTCGTACATCGCAACCTGGGCTTCGACAAACTTGTGCGTCTCGGATGGCGACATGACCATGGGGATCGAGGCAATGGTCAGGACCCCGGTCTTCCACTGCGGATCGCTCGCGACCTTCGGCAGCACCGTCGCCCATTTTTCCACCAGGCGCGGGTCCATGCCAGGCGGGCCATACAGGGCGCTCCAGCCGTTGAGCGCTTCCAGCCGGGGATGGCCGGTCTCGCTCGCGGTCGGCACGTCGGGCAGGTCCGGCAGGCGCTGCGGCGAGGTGGTCACCAGCGCGCGCAGTTTCCCGCCCTTGATGTTGCCGATCAATGCGGTCAAGTTGTTGCAGGTGAAATCGACCTCGCTGGAGAGCACCGCCGCGGTAGCCTCCCCGCCGCCCTTGTAGGCGACCTGTACCACGGCCTGTTTGTCGAGCCGCGCCGATTGCAGCAAGGCCTGGGTGGTCAGGTTCAGCACCGTGCCGGGGCCGGAGGTGCTGTAGTTCAGCTTGCCGGGCTGGCTGCGGATGGCGGCGAGCAGGTCGTCCAGCGTCTTGTAGGCGGTTGCCGTCTTGACCACGCAGACCACCGGGTTAAACTCCAGCAGGCCAAGCAGCGTGAATTCATTCCACTTGTAGCCCAGGTCGGCCTGCAACGCCGGCAGGATCGCCTGCGCGCCGACGCGCCCGAGCAGCAGCGTCTGCCCGTTTGGCCTCGCGTCGCGCACGAACTGCGAGCCGATGGCGCCGCCGGCCCCGGCCTTGTTGACGACGACCAGGGTTTCGCCCGTCACGTTCCTGACCCCGGCGGAGAGGTTGCGCGCTGACAGGTCCGCATCCCCGCCGGCGCTGTAAGGCACCACAACGGTAATCGGCCGTGCGGGGGCGCTATCGGCTGATGCAAGGCTGCCGACGCAGAGCAGCATCGCGGCGAGCGCCGCCGCGCGTAATGTCTTTTTCTTGTTCATTGGGTCTCCTCCACCTGCGCACTACATCAGGCCGCCTCCTCCAGGATCGTCTCACCAGGAGCCACGCGGGTAAATTGCACGGGAGAGCGGGTCAGCTGCAGCATGCCGTCGCGCTGGCGCACCACGGTGAAGCTGGACCCGGGCAGGTCGCCCGTGGCCGGGAAATCCTCGCGGAAATGCGCGCCGCGCGAATCCTCGCGGGAGAGGGCGGCTTCCACGATGACCTGGCTCACGCCGATCAGGCTGCTCAGGTTCATCCAGTCGTGCCAGGTGACGTTGAACGCGCGATGGCCATCGGCGACGCCGGTTGCCTTCAGCATCTGCTCCAGTTCCGCCAGGCGTTCGCGAGCCCGCATCAGGCCGTCGCGCGTGCGCATGATGCCAACGTGGTCCCACATGCAATCGAACAGCGCCTCGCGGATCGGTTCGAGACTGCCTGCCTGTTTGCCGAACGGGGCCTCCATGGCAGTGATGGCGGCGGCGATCGCGGTTTCGTCGGGCGCGCGCAGCGTGTTGTTGCGCCGCGTCCAGGCGGCCATGCTGTCGCCGGCGATGCCGCCGAACACGGTTGAGTTGGCGACACCGTTGCCACCCAGGCGGTTCGCGCCATGCACGCCGCCCGTGTCTTCGCCGGCGGCAAACAGGCCGTGCAGCTCGGTGCTGCAGTCGGGACGGAACTGCACGCCGCCCATCATGTAGTGCGCGGTGGGCACCACCTCGACGAGATCGCCGGCGAGGTCGAAGCCGCAGTCGCCGCAGCGCTCGACCATGCCCTTGAACTGCTTGCGCACCTTGTCAGGGCCGAGGTGCCCCATCTGGATATACACGCCGCCATTGGGCGAAGTCCGGCCCGCGCGCATCTCGGCATAGATGCCGCGCGACACGATGTCGCGCGTGGCGCGTTCGCCGCGCGGATCGTAGTTGTGCATGAAGCGTTCCTTGTCGCCGTTGAGCAGGTAGCCGCCGGCGCCGCGCAAGCCCTCTTCCAGCACGGTGCCGGTCATGCGCGTGTCCTTGCCCGCCAGCAGCCCGGTGGGGTGGAACTGCACCATCTCCATATCGCGCAGGGGCAGGCCGGCGCGCAGCGCCATCGCCAGGCCGTCGCAGCTCTTGTCGCCCGAGGGCGTGTGGAACTTGTACATGGTCGGCCCGCCGCCGGTGGCCAGCAGCACGGCCTTGGCCTGCACGAAGACGAATTCGCCGCTGCGCATGTCGATCATCAGCACGCCGGACAGCGACTTGCCATCCGGCGTCCTGATCAGCTCGACCGCGCGGTGTTCTTCCAGCCGGTTGATGCCGCGGCTCCAGACCTGCTCGGCCAGGCGGTTGATGATCTCGATGCCGGTCAGGTCGCCCTTGTGCACGGTGCGGTCGAAGGTCTGCCCGGCGAAGGCCTTCTGGTGGACCGTGCCGTCCGGGTTGCGGTCGAAGAAGCAACCCAGTTCGTTCTCGAGTTCGTGGATGCGCTCGACCGCCTTGGTGACCAGCGTCCACGCCAGCTCCTGGTCGGACAGCCACTTGCTGCCTTCCACGGTGTCCATGAAATGGCGCTCGACCGAATCGCCCTGCGCCAGCGCCACGTTGTAGCCGCCTTGGACCATGCGGGTGCAGCCGCACTTGCCAAGCAGCCCCTTCACGGCCACGGTGATGGACAGTTCCGGCGCCTGCTGGTGCGCATGCAGCGCGGCGAACAGGCCGGCGCCGCCGGAGCCGAGGATCAGCACGTCGGTCTGCAGTCGCTTGATGGTCTTCATGGCTTTGCCACTCCCAGGCTGGCCAGCACGGCGGCGCGCTGGTCGGCGGTGTTCTGTTTGACCGCCGTGTAAAGGCTGTTGCCGTGGCTGTCCATGGCCACCAGCAGCGGGCCGAAATCGCGGATGCGCAAGCGCCACAGCGATTCGGGATTGAGGTCGTCCAGATCCACGTCCTCGATCTGCTCGATCCACGTGGTCTCCAGCGCCGCCGTGCCGCCGATGATCGCCAGGTACACGCCGCCCAGTTCCTGGAATGCCTCCAGCGAGCCTTCGCGCATGCCGCCTTTGCCGACGATCATGCGTACGCCGTTCTGCGTCATCAGCGGGCGGGTGAAGCGCTCCATGCGGTCGGAGGTGGTGGTGCCGATGCAGACCGGCTGGTAGCCGGCGGGATGCTCGGCGCTGGCGGGCACCTTGCGCACATTGGGCGCGGTGTGGATCACCGCATGGCCGCAGAGATCGAAGCGCGTCTTGCGGCCGCGGTCGAACATATGGATCTGCGTGGCGTCGCGGATGCCGAACAGCGTCTGCTGCAAGGTCACGGTGTCGTTGACGCGCAGTTGACGGATCTGTGCCTCCGTCACGGGCGTGGAGAGTTCGTAGTGCGCCATGGTCAGAATCCGTAGCTGATGCCGCCAGCAGTGAAGGTGGCACTTGCGCGGCGCGCGGAATGGCACTGCATGTTGACGGCAATGGGGTTCATCGTGATATGCGTCGAGGCCAGCTCGATATGCACCGCGAAGGCAGTCGCATCGCCGCCCAGGCCCTGCGGGCCGACCCCGAGCTGGTTCACGGCGCGCGACAGCTCCGCTTCCAGCGCGGCGCCGTCGGGGTCGGCGCATTGCGTGCCGAGCGCGCGCGTGGCGGCGCGCTTGGCCAGCGCCACGCACAGGTCCGAGGTGCCGCCCAGGCCCACGCCGACGATGGTCGGCGGGCAGGTCTTGCCGCCGGCGGCGATCACGCTGTCGATGACGAAGGTCTTGATGGCATCCATGCCTTCGGCGGGGATCGCCATCTTGAGAAAGGAGTTGTTCTCCGAGCCGCTGCCCTTGGGCACCATCTCCAGCGTCATGCGCCCGGGCGTGTCGTCGAAGTCGATGTGGATCACCGGCACCTCGATGCCGCAAGACGTGTGGTTGTTCTTGCGGGTCAGCGGATGCACCACGGAAGACCGCAGCGGGTGCTCGCGCGTGGCGCGCTCGCAGCCGCGGCGGATGGCCTGCTTGAAGGCATGCCCGTCGACCGCGATGCCAGTGCCGATCGTCATGTTGTAGATGGGCACGCCGGTGTCCTGGCACAGCAGGTTGTCGGTCTCCTCCGCGACGCGGATGTTCTTGCTCATGGTGGCAAGGACACTACGTGCCGTGGCGGAGGTTTCGTTCTCCTGCAGTTGCGCGATGCCGTCCTTGACGTCGGGCGGCAGTATTTTCAGCGCGCGGATATACAGTTCCCTGGCCGCGTCTTCCAGTAGGGAGAGATCAATGTTCATGCCTGTCCTCGATGCTCGGCTTGGATGTGTCTGGCTGGCGCTCAGTTGGCCGTCAGGTTGCGGTTCTTGACGATCTTTTCCCATCGCACCGATTCCGTGGCGATGGCCGCGCTCAGTTGCTGCGGGGTATTGCCGACCGGCTTCATGCCCTGTGCGAGCAGCCGTGCCTGGGTGTCGGGATCCGCCAGCACCTTGACCGTGTCCTGCTGCACCTTGCTGACGATCGCCGGCGGCGTGCCAGCCGGCATCACGAAGCCGAACCAGCCGGTCACGCCCTCCATGCCCGTGAGGCCGGCCTCGGCCACGGTCGGCACGTCGGGCAGCATGGGCGAGCGCTCGGTGCCGGTGACCGCGAGCGCGCGTAGCTTGCCGCCCTTCACGAACTGCGAGGCCGCCGCGATGTTGCCCACCATCAGTTGCAGCTGGCCCGCCATCAGGTCGTTGTAGGCTAGCGATTCGCCCTTGTAAGGCACGTGTGCGATGTCGATGCCGGCGGCATCGGCAAAGGCCTCGCCCGCCATGTGCACCTGGCTGCCGGTGCCGGCGGAGCCGAAGTTGAGCTTGCCCGGCTGGGACTTCGCCAGGCTGATCAGCTCCTTCAGGTTCCTGGCGGGAACACCGGGATTGACGACGACCAGCATCGGGCCGCTGGCCACGTTGGTGATAAAGGTGAAGTCCTTGGCGCTGTAGGGAAGACGCTGGTAGATGAACGGGTTGACGGTAAACATGCTGCCCGAGGCCAGCATCATCGTATAGCCGTCGGCCGCCGCCTTGGCGGTGACCTGCGCACCGACGGCACCGCCCGCGCCCAAGCGGTTCTCGACCACCACGGTCTGCTTCCACATCTCGCTCAGCTTCTGCCCGATCACGCGGCCGAGTACATCCGTGCTGCCGCCTGCGGCGAACGGGACGATCATCGTGACCGGGCGAGTCGGCCATGGATCCGCCTGCGCGGCGCCGGCTGCGAGCACGGCAGCTGCGCCGAGGCAGAGCGCAAGGCAGCGCCTGCGGCTGGCGGACTTCGGGGAAGGTGTCATGGTGGTCTCCTTTGGTGTTGTGGGAATGGCGCCGCTTCAGCCGGCGACGCTCATCGTTGCGAACCTACGAAAACAGCGAGAGCATGAAAGCCAGCCCGGTGCACAGCCCGGCACCGAGACTGAATGCGACCCAGTCCTTGCGCAGGCCCGTCCACGGCCGGAACTCGATCAGCAGGAGCCGGATGCCGCCCATCATGTGCAGCGAGAGCAGGATCACCAGTCCCCACTCGGCGGCCTTGAACAGCGGGTTGTCGGTGAGTTTCAGGAAGCCGTCGAGCGCCGCCTCGCCCCGGATGGCATGGCCGAGCGCCCAGAAATGCACTGGCAGGAACAGCGCCAGCGCGAGGCCGGAAAGCCGGTGGATCAGGAAGGCCCAATAGGCGGCATGGTTGCGCGCGCGCATGTCGTTTCTCTTGTTTCTCTTCATGGCATCACCACCGCGTAGACGGCGCGCAGGCCGGCCAAGCCCAGCACGGCGGCAAACAGCCATGCCGCCGTCACCACGCTGCGCGCACGCCATGCCAGCCATTCCTCTGCGACCCGCATCAGGCCGATCGGCACATGCACCGCGCAGGCCAGCACGAAGCAGGCGTAGAAGACGCCGAAGGCCCAGTTGCCACGCGTGCGTGCCAGCACCTCGGCGCCGGAGAGTCCGCCGCGCACGGCGACCATGATGACGATGAGATGCCCCACTACGCACAGCGCCAGCACCATGGCGCTGATGCGCTGCCAGTACCACAGCCTGGCCTGGGTACCGACCGATATGGCTTTGTTCATAGCTCCCCCTTGATGGCGGCCTTGGCGACAATGCGCTTGAGCCCGGCGATGCCCGCCGTCGGCGCAAGCTGCTTGGGGCAACGCTCCGTGCAGGAGCCCTGCGTATGGCAGCTGTGGCAGCCGGCGTCGCCGGCAACGGCGCGCAGGCGTTCGGTGCCCACCACGTCGCGCACATCGTTGACCAGCGTCCACGCGCGGTTCATCGCGGCCGGACCGAGATAATCGGGACGCCAGCCGACCACATCGCAAGAGGCGTAGCAGACGCCGCAGCCGATGCACTCGATACCGGCATCCGCGGCCTTGCGCGCGGGGGAGGCGGGCTCGACGCTGGCGAATGCATCGTGGCGCGTGGCAGCGCCCTTGAACTGCCCCTTGGCGGCGGCCCATTTGTCGAAGAAGGCCGTCATGTCGGTGGCGAGGTCCTTGATGACAGGCAGGTTCGACAGCGGGGCGATCTCGAGTGCGCCGCCCTGCACGACCTTGGCGACGTGCGTGCGGCAACTCCAGCGCGCCTTGCCGTTGACGGTCATCGCGCATGAGCCGCACATGCCGACGCGGCAGGCGAAGCGGTAGCCGAGGTCCGGCTCGAGGTGACGCTGGATGTAGGTCACCACGTCCAGTACCGTCTGGCTGGCGTTGCGCGGCACCTGGTAGGAGACGAATTCGCCGTCCTCATTGCCGCGCCATACACGAACGTTGAGAGTAGTCATGGGGTCGATTGGGGGAGAGTTTTCGGTGCGCCGCTGCGGTCTCTGCGGCGCTTGTCGATACGGGCGGTCCGCTCGTATTGTTCCGGATTGCGCGGCAAGCAAAAAGCTAGTAATTCTCTTGTCCAGATAAAGAATTCCTTTCCCTGCTCGCGTGCCGGACCTGGCGCGACCGCTTCCCCCGCACTGCCATCCCGGAGCCGCAATGCCTTCCATCCGCACCCTCAAGACGTTCCTCGCTGTGGCACGGTGCGGGACGTTTGCCGCGGCGGGCAAGCAGATCGGGCTGACGCCCGCCGCGGTCGGATTGCAGATCCGCGCGCTGGAGGAAGACCTGAACTGCCAGCTGTTCGACCGCAATGCGCGCGCGGCCATTCTCAATCCCGCCGGCCGCGGCCTGGTGCCGGAGCTGGAGGCGCTGGTGCAACGATACGAAGCACTGGCCTGCGGAAGCGATGACGGCCTCTCGGGAACGGTAGCGATCGGCGCCCTGGTGTCGGTACTGATGGGCGCGTTCGCCGATGCCTTGTGGGCGATCAAGCAGGAGCATCCGCGCCTGGACGTGCGGCTCTTCGCCGGCCTCTCGGCCGATTTTGCGCTCAAGGTGGAACACGGCGAACTGGATGCCGCGGTGGTCACGCGCTCGCCGCGCCCGCTGGCAAGGAATCTGGTGTGGACCGAGCTATATACCGAGCCGATGGTGCTGATCGTGCCGCGCCACCCGCATTTCTTCCTGCCCGACGATAGCCGCGAGATGCTTGCCGAGGCGCCATTCATCCGCTTCGAGCCGGGCACGTGGACCGGCAACCTGGTGCAGGAGGTGCTGGACCAGTGCGGCGTGACCGTGAACGAGAGCATGCAACTCAATTCGAACGAGGCGATCATCGAACTGGTGCGGCAGGGCTTCGGCGTTTCCATCGTGCCGCAGCTGGCCAACGTCACCTGGGAGGGCGACAGGCTGTTGCGCCTGGTGCCGCTCGACGGTGTCGACGTGCGGCGCCGCGTTGGCTTGCTGGAACGCACGACGCATGCGCGCCTGGCATTTACGGATGTCATCAAGGGATACTTCCGGCAAAGCGGTGCGATTCGCGGCGGCAGGCAGCCGGAGGCCGCACGCGATGAGCGTGCAGCCTCTCGATGGAGACTGAAGACTGAAGACTGAAGGACGAAGGCGCAAGCGCCGCGGGTCTTAGTCGGCGTGAATGTCCTGTTCCTTGATCAGCTTGGCCCAGCGTGCCACTTCGCCATTGAAGTAGGTGGTGAACGCCGCGCTGGCCATCGGTGCCGGCGTGAATCCGCTGGCGATGATGCGCTCGCGCACGCCCTTGACCTCCAGCAAGCTGGTCACCGAGTTGCCAACCTTGTCGATCACGGCCTGTGGCGTGCCGGCGGGCATCATCAGGCCGGTCCAGTTCTCCACGATGAGATCGGGAAAGCCGGCCTCGGCCACCGTCGGCACATCCGGCATCAGCGGATGGCGCTCGCGCGTCGTCACCGCCAGGGCGCGCAGCTTGCCACCTTTGACGTTCTGCAGCGATTCAGGGAAGTTGGAGAACACCACGTCGATCTGGCCGCCGATCAGGTCGGTCATGGACTGCGTGCCGCCCTTGTAGGGCACGTGGGTGATGGTGGTCTTGGTGAGTCGTTCGAACAGTGCCAGCGCCAGGTGCGGCGGCGTGCCGTTGCCGCTGGAGCCGGCGGTCAGGCGGCCCTTATGCGCCGCTTCCGCCAGGTCCTTCAGCGACTTGATCGGCGAGTTGGCAGGCACCACCACCATCATCGGCGACGAGGCGATGCGCGCCACCGGCACCAGGTCCTTCTGCATATTGAATGGCAGGCGGGGAAACAGCGTGACGTTGGACGAATGCGCCAGCGTGACCGCCAGCCAGGTGTAGCCGTCGGCGCTGGCGCGGGCGACCTGCTCGGCACCGATATTCGCATTGCCGCCGGGCTTGTTCTCCACCACCACCGGCTGCTTCCATTCCTCGGCCAGGTACTGGCCGACCTGTCGCGCCGAGATATCGGTGAGGCCTCCGGCGGCAAACGGAACGACATAGCGGACCGGCTTGGCCGGGAAGGCTGCAGGTGTGCTGCTGGCTGCGGCCGGTCCGGCAAGCAGCGTGAGCATAAGCAGCGACGGGCCGGCTATGCGCCGGAGGAAGGTGCAATGCATGGTGTCTCCTTTGGTGGGACCGGCGCCTTCTGGTGGGCGCCGTGGATGCGGTGCGGTCAGGCTGTAGTCAGGCTTTGGCTAGCGTGCGCAACTCCTTTTCCAGGGCTTCGGGGATCTCGATGCCGTGCTCGCGCGCCTTGGCCTGCGCGTCGATGCGCCGCGAGCCGGGCAGGCGGGTGCCGCTGTCCGACAGCATGGCGGCGATCAGGGCTTCGAGTCGGGCGTGGTAAGCGGCATCTCCTGCGAAGCTACCTGGGTTGAAGGCCAGGAACAACTGGCCGATGCGTGGCTGGTTGCCGGCGTCCTCGAAGAAGGAATCGGCTTCCGCGCCGAAGTGGGCGCCGGCCAGCGACACGATCAGCGTCTCCACCAGCAAGGCGAGCATCGCACCCTTGACGCCGCCCGCGGGCAGCATCGAACCGCGCAGTGCCGCCTGCGCATCGGTGGTGGGGTTGCCGTCGGCATCGAGCGCCCACCCCAGCGGGATGGGCTTGCCTTGCTTGGCGGCGACCATGATCTTGCCGCGCGCGACTTCCGAGAGCGACAGGTCGATGACCAGTGGATCGGCGTCCTTGCGAGGAAACACTGCCGCGATGGGATTGGTGCCGAACAGCGGCGTGCGGCCGCCCCAGGCCGGCATCGCTGCCGGTGAGTTGCCCATCGCGATGCCGATCATGCCGGCTTGCGCCACCGGGTCCAGATGCAGGGCCGCAGCGCCGAAGTGGTGGCTGTTGGTCACCACGCCGGCGCCAATGCCGCATTCGTGAGCGCTGGCGATGGCGGCCGAGACCGCCTGCGCGCAGGCGGGAAAGGCGAAGCCCGCTTGCGCGTCGATCAGCGTGGTGCCGGGCGTCTGTCGCGCCA
The DNA here is from genome assembly GCF_044627735.1 of Cupriavidus sp. CuC1. Classification (NCBI taxonomy): domain Bacteria; kingdom Pseudomonadati; phylum Pseudomonadota; class Betaproteobacteria; order Burkholderiales; family Burkholderiaceae; genus Cupriavidus; species Cupriavidus sp. CuC1. The sequence goes on from NZ_JBIUHC010000049.1 coordinate 31,297, forward strand.
CCGTGGGCTGGGCATCCCCGTTCACGCGCTGGTGGCGCAGGTGCGCCACATACATCGGCACGCGCGATACGCCGTGCGACGGCAGCCCGGCGAGGTCGGCCTGCACCAGCGCGTGCGCGGTGGGGCCTGCCTGCGCCGCGCTGGCACCCGCGCTTCTCAGCGCGTTCGCGGCGAGTTGTTCCAGTTCTTCTGCCCGAAAGGCGGTCATCTCTGCACTCCCAATGCGTTCTTGACTGCGTCCGCAATCATCATGGAAACGCGCACGTTGGCCTCAAAACTGACGCCGGCGATATGCGGCGTCAGCACCAGGTTCGGCGCGTCCGCCAGGATACCGCCCGCACCTAGCGGTTCCGCTTCAAAGACATCGAGCGCGGCGCCCGCCAGCGATCCCTGGTGCAACGCCGCGGCCAGTGCGGTCTCGTCGACCACGCCGCCGCGCGCGGTGTTGATCAGAACCGCGCCGCGCTTCATGCTGCGCAGGCGCTCCGCATTGATGAGATGGCGCGTGGCCGGCACCAGCGGCACATGCAGGCTCACCGCATCCGCGCTGGCCAGGAGTGCTTCCAGACTCATCGGCGCCACGCCGGTTTCGTGCCACACCGGATGATCGGCCGGCAGTGCCGGATCGTGCGCCACCACCTGCATGCCCAGCGCCTGCGCAAGCCGCGCGGTCAGCCGGCCGATATCGCCAAAGCCGACCAGGCCGAGCGTCTTGCCCAGAGCCTCATGCCCCTCCGACAGGCGCGCGCGCGGCCACTTTCCCGCCACCATGGGCGCGCCGCTCTGATAGGCGCCGCGCAACAGCATCAGCGCGGTCGTGACCACATACTCGGCCACCGAGCGCGCGTTGGCGCCGGTGGCCGGAATCACACGGATGCCACGCGCCTCGCAGGACTTGACGTCGATATTGTCCAGTCCCACCCCAAGCCGGCCGACCACCCGCAGCGCGGGCGCGGCGTCGAGCAGTTCGGCATCGACCCGGGTGCGGTTGCGCACGATCAGCGCATCGGTCTGCGCCAGGGCGCCGAGCAGGGCATCGCGCTGGTCCACCCAGGCTGGCTCGTAGCGCAGCCGGACGCAAGCGTCCAGCTCCGCCACGGCATCGGCGTCCATGAACTCGCTGATGCAGACCTGTTTCATCAGGCGGACTCGTGGATGCGCGTGAGCACGAACTCGCGGTGGCCCAGCGCTTCCGCGGCGGTCCAGCGGCCGTTGATGGTGGCCATCATGCATTCGAGCAGCTTGTCGCCGGTCTGGTCCAGCGTCTGCTCGCGCTGCAGCAGGCCCGAGCAGTCCACGTCCATATGCTCGCTCATCAGGCGCACGGTGCGCGGATTGGCGCACAGCTTGATGACCGGCACGATCGGGTTGCCGATGACGTTGCCCTGGCCGGTCGGGAAGAAGTGCACGACATAGCCCGATGCCGCGCACAGCGTGACCATTTCAGCCGCGGCCGAGGACGAGTCCATGAACCACAGGCCGGGGCCGGTCGGCTCTTCGGCTTTGTCCAGCACGCCGTCGACGGTGCATTTCTTGCCGATCTTCTGGATGTTGCCGAGCGCCTTTTCCTCGATGGTGGTCAAGCCGCCGGCGATATTGCCCTTGGTCGGCTGCGATTCGGACAGGTCGGTGGTCTTCCAGCGGTCGATCATGCCCTGGTAGCGGTTGAACATCGTCATGAAGTCGTCGCGCACCTTGTCGTTGGCGCAGCGCGCGGCCACGATATGCTCGCCGCCGGTGAGTTCCGAGGTCTCGCCGAACACCAGCGTGGTGCCCAGCGGATGCAGCTTGTCGAAGGCGTTGCCCACGGTCGGGTTGGCGCCGCAGCCGGAGGTGGTGTCGGATTCGCCGCACTTGGTCGAGATCCACAGGTCGCTGATCGGGCATTCCACGCGCTGCAGGGCGGTGGCGTACTGCACGAATTCCTTGGCGGCCTTGGAGGCTCGCATGATGGTGTCGTGGTCGCCGTGGCCTTCGATGCCGAAGCCCACCACCGGCTTGCCGGTCTTGGCGATGCCGTCCACGACCTTCTTGGTCCAGCCATCCTCGATGCCGATCACCACCACAGCCGCCACGTTGGGGTTGCTGCCCGCGCCGATCAGGGTGCGAAAGTGCAGGTCGAGGTCGGGGCCGAACTGCAGGCGGCCGTATGGGTGCGGGATCGCCATCGTGCCCTTGATGGCGACGGCAACGGCTTCGGCAGCGGCGTTGGAGAGGTCGTCCAGCGGCAGGATGATGACGTGGTTGCGCACGCCGACGCGGCCGTTGTCGCGGCGATAGCCTCGGAAGGTGGTCTGGTTGTCGATGACGGACATGGATGTTTTCTCGGTATGGGGTATTGGGGGACGCGGCGCGGCGCGGCTTACCAGCGCTTGGTCTTGATGTTGTGGACGTGGGCGTGGTCGCCGGCCGTGATGGGCGCAACCACCTTGCCGATGTCGATGCCGTACTTGAAGACGGTCTGGCCCACTTCCATGTCGCGCAGCGCGACCTTGTGCCCAATCGGAATGGGCTGCTTGGCAACCACCGTGATGACCTTGTCCTCGTCCATGATCCAGGCGTTCAGCTCGGTCCCGGCCTCGATCCCCTCGACCACCGCTACGGCGACCGTGTCTTTTGCATCGTGCAGCACTACGTGAATCATTGCTCCTCCTTGGGTTTTTGTTACGGCGCAGCATGCGGTGAGCGGCAACCGATGGAACAAAGAATAGGTTCTGAATTCCTTCATGTCAACTATGTCATATGTATGAGTTGGATGAGTGAATCTCTGGTACATTGCAGTCATTCAGAAAGAGTGCCAAGCCATGAGTAACCTACGAGAGATCCCTCCGCCGGGCGGCGTCCTGTACAAGGACGTGAAACGGCATGCATTGCAGGCGCTGGCCGATGGCGAATGGAAGCCCGGCGAGGCGATACCGTCGGAAAAAAAGCTGACCGAACGCTTTGGCGTGTCGATCGGTACGCTGCGCAAGGCCATCGACGAACTGGTGGCGGAAAACCTGCTGATCCGGCACCAGGGGAGGGGCACCTTCGTGGCCACGCACCGGCGCGACGATCATTTCTTCCGCTTCTTCAAGGTGGCCCACCTGGACGGCCATCGCGGCTACCCGACCGTGGAGCTGGAGTCGTTCCGCAAGATCAAGGCCGACAAGAGCGTGTGCACGCTGCTTGGGCTGGAGGCCGGCGCGCGCGCGTTTCAGCTGACCAACGTGCTGTCGCTGGATGAGCGGCCGGTGATGATCGACGACATCGTGCTGCCGGAACGGCTGTTTGCCGGGCTCACTGAGGCGCAGTTACGTGGCCGGCCCAACACCTTGTACAACTTCTACCAGGAAGCGTTCGGCGTCAACGTGATCCAGACCGAGGAGCGGTTGCGCTCGGTGCTGGCCACGGAGCGGGAGCAGGCATTGCTCGGCGTGGAGCCGGGCGCGCCGCTGATGCGCATTCACCGCGTGGCGTTTTCCTACCACCGGCAGCCGGTGGAGTGGCGGGTGTCGACGTTGAACACGGCGGAGCACGAGTTCATCGTGTCGCAGATGCCGAAGGATGAGAGCTGAGGGCAAACCTGACGCATCAGTCGAAGCCGACGGATGGGCCGACACCGCGCGTCATGACGACGGCTGTCTCTCCCTCTCCCACAAGTGGGAGAGGGGAGCTAACCGGCGGTCTGGAAAGGCGCCGACGGATGGGCCAGCGCCGCTGCTATGACGACGCTGTAGCGCTTTCAGTGCGCCATGGCCGTGAAGTCCAGCGCGTTGGTCAGGTCGCCCATGGCCTTGCCCTTGTTGGCGAGCAGGGCGGTATCGCGTTGCTGCAGGCCCGGCAGGGTCGGCAGGACAAAGCGGCGGGTGATGAAGCGCAGGGCCGAGGCCGTGTCGTATTGCGTGTGGTCGACAAAGCCCTTCTTCACGTACGGCGACACCAGGATCGCCGGGATGCGCGTGCCCGGGCCCCAACGGTCGCCGGTGGGCACTTGCGCGTGGTCGTAGAAGCCGCCGTTCTCGTCGTAGGTGACGAGGATCAGCATGTTCTTCCACTGCGGGCTCTTTTGCAGCTGCGCGATCACGCTGGCGATATGGGCGTCGCCGTCGGTCACGTTGGCATAGCCGGGGTGCTGGTTCAGGTTGCCCTGCGGCTTGTAGAACGCGACCGCGGGCAGGTTGCCGGCGGCGGCGTCCTGCAGGAACTGGCTGTCGAAGTCCTTCAGGTGCGCGCTGCGGTTGGCGGCCTGGCTGACCGGGTCGAAGTTGGCGTAGTAGTTGAACGGCTGGTGGTGTGGCTGGAAGTTGGGCACCGTGTTGTTGTAGATGGCGGTCGGGTCTTGCGTGGCCTTGGCCCAGGCGCCGGCGTACCAGGCCCAGCTCACGCCGCGTGCGTTCAGCAGGTCGCCGATGGTGGTCTGCGTCTGCGGCGGCAGCGTGGTTGCCTTGGTGGGGTCGGCGTAGAGGCCCGTGGTATCGGTGGTGGCGGGCTTGTTGCCGCTCGGCTGGTAGTCCGGCTGCATGGTGTTGACGGCGTAGAACATGCCGCTGGCATCCTTCGGCGTCAGCGTGCTGTCGTTCTGGTACACGGCCTTGCCGGAGAGCACGGAGGTGGGATTGCCGGTGCCCGGGGTCAGGCGGACGAAGTTGCCGTTGGCGTCGACATCGATCGCCGAGATCGAGGCCTTGGCCGGCGAGGTGGCCGCGTCGGCGTTCGGGTACTGCGGCGCGCAGGCGCAGATCAGGTACTGGTGGTTCAGGAACGAGCCGCCAAAGGCACCCATGTAGAAGTTGTCGGCCAGCACGTACTGCTTGGCGAGTTGCCACATCGCCATATTGCTGCCGTCGTAGTAGCCCATCGACAGGCCGCCGGCGTCGGAGAACGCGGCGTATTTGTCGTTCTTGCCGCCGTTGATCTGCATCTGGTTGTTATAGAAGCGATGCACGAGGTCGCGCGTGGTGACCGATTGCGAAACCACCACACCGGTGCCGTTGACGCCGGCCGGGATATCGATCTGGAACGGCTTGTTTGCCCAGTTGGCGGTGCTGGCCTGCGGCAGCTGCACGGTTTGCCCTGCCGCGGTGAGCCCGCCCCAGGTCGGCGGCAGCACCGGCAGCGCGGAGCCGTCGAAGTCCTTCTGCGGCTCGACGGTGCCGGTCGAGGTGGGGTTCACGCCGGGAACGCCGTTGGCGCCCGGGAACAGGCCGTAGAGGTTGTCGAAGCCGCGGTTCTCGGCATAGATCACCACCACGGTCTTGATGTTGTCGAGGGCGACGCGCTTTGCCACGCCGTCGCGCAGTGTCTGGGCGATGTCGCCGCCGCCGGCGACCGAGTCCGCGATCAGGTCGATGGTCTGGTCGATCTCTGCCTGCAGGGTTGCCTTGACGGTCTTGTCGGTTTCCTTGTTGTGGTCGGCCAGCAGCTTGTCCGCCGTCACGCCGATGCGGGTGGCCAGGCGTGCCTTGGCCGCGTTGAGGTCGCCGCCGTTGGACTCCATGATCGCGACCAGCTCGGTCGTGATGGCGCTGATCACGCCGTTGGCGCTGGCCGGTGCGCGGAACACCAGCGGGCGCGTCACGGCCGCGTGGCCGCCGGCGTCATCGTTGCGGAAGGCGTCGCTGCCGATCTCGGCGGCGATCGCGCCCTGGCCGGTCAGCGTAAAGGCGCCGTTCTTGTCGGTGTAGGTGCTGGTCTCGGTGCTATCGCACTTGCCATTGCTGTTGGCATCAATGCAGACCTTGGCGTGCTCAAAGTAGCTGCCGGTCACCACGCCCGAGGTGGTGACGGCGCTCCCGCTGCCGGAGTCGCTGCCGCCGCAGGCGGCCATGGCAGCGGCGGCCACCGCTGCAAGGGGATAAAGTCTCAAGGCTCGGCGCATGGAGTTTCCTGTTTCGTTATTTGCGAGGCGGTTTTTTTTGTACAGCCGCGCGATTTTCGCGCTGCTCCATGTCAGATTGATGATGGCGCGGGGACGAAAGGAAGACATCCGGCCATGGATGACACGCCGTTGTCATGCGTGCGTGCTAGCTTGGCGGCCCGTTTCCTGAATCTCCTGTGCCTGGGCTGGTGTAGCCATCCCGCCCTCGCCATTCCACTTCGCCGCACAGATGCCACTGCGCTCCGTCCTGCTGCCAGTTCCTTCCCCGATCCCCCGCCTTGCCACCGGAGCCCTGCTGCTGGCTTTCGCGCTGGCTTTGGCGGGCTGTGACAAGTCCGGCCAGGAGGGAGCGGCAGTGGCTGCGGCACCGGCATCCGCTCCGGCTGCCAGCCAGGCCGCCGCGCCCGCGCGGCCGGCCTACGCCGATGCGTTCTACAACATGATGGCAACGCGCCGGCCCTCGGTGCCGGCGATGGCCGCGCTTGGCAAGGCGTTGTTTTTCGATCCCGCCTTGTCGGCGTCCGGCCGGCTAGCGTGCGCGAGCTGCCACAGCCCGGCACACGCTTATGGGCCGGCCAACGATCTCTCGGTGCAACTGGGCGGCCGCGACATGCTGCGCACCGGCGCGCGCGCGGCACCGTCGCTGCGCTATGTGCAGAACGTGCCGCCGTTCTCCGAGCACTTCCACGAGAACGACGGCAACGACAGCGAAGACCAGGGCCCCACCGGTGGCCACAACTGGGACGGGCGGGCGTCGTCCACGCACGAGCAGGCCAGTATTCCGCTGCTGTCGCCGCATGAGATGGCGAACGCGGACGCGGCGACGGTGGCCGCCAGGCTGCGCGCCGGCAAGCACGCGCAAACGTTGCGCGAGGTGTTTGGCGCCGACATCCTGGAGCGCGACGAGGTAGCCTTCCAGGCCGCGCTGATGGCGCTCGAGGTGTTCCAGGAAACGCCGTCCGAGTTCTATCCCTACAGCAGCAAGTACGATGCGTTCCTGCGGCGGCAGGTCAAGCTGAGCGAGCAGGAAGCGCGCGGCCTGCGCCTGTTCAACGACCCTGCCAAGGGCAACTGCGCGGCCTGCCACCCGAGCGCGATCAGCGCCGACGGCGTGTTCCCGGCCTTCAGCGACTTCGGTTTTATCGCGCTGGGCGTACCGCGCAACCGCAAGCTGGCGGTCAATGCCGATCCGGCCTTCTTCGACATGGGCTTGTGCGGGCCGGACCGTACCGACCTGAAGGAGCGGGCCGAGTACTGTGGCTTGTTCCGCACTCCCGGGCTGCGCAACGTGGCGCAACGCAAGACCTTCTTCCACAATGGCGCCTTTCATTCGCTCGAAGAGGTGTTGCGCTTCTACGTGCAACGGGACAGCAATCCCGGCAAGTGGTACCCGCGCAAGGCCGACGGCAGCATCGACAAGTTCGACGACCTGTCGGCGCGGCATCGTGACAACGTCAATATGGAACCCCCGTTCGGCGGCGCGCCCGGCAGCAAGCCGGCCCTGTCGGAGGCGGAAATCCGCGACGTCATCGTGTTCCTGAAGACCCTCAACGACGGCTACCGGATTCCGGCGGCGCACTGAGCGTTCTGAACCGGAATGGCGCGCCCGGCTTTGCTCGGCGGGGGCAGCGCGGGGTGGCGCGACGGCCCCCCCGGCCTCGCCCGGCATGCGCCGCAAGCTACGCCGGGCCTTTCCTTTTCCGGATCCGTCCCCATTTCCTCCTGACACCGTACTGTCAGGAGATGTCAGCGCCACACTTCGTCGCGCGGCACGCTGCCGTCCTTCGGGATAGGATAGCGGCCTGACCGTATCCATACCGCGATTTGCGGCGGCTTTTCACCGCGCTCCCGGCGCCCTGTGCCCAGCCCGCCCGCCCCGCAAGTCGCACGCCGCACGCAAGCAACCAGCTAGCCACTCGCAAGCCAAAAAGGACGCATCCCATGTCATCCGGTGTCATCCGTATCCGCGGAGCCCGTCAGCACAATCTCAAGAATCTCGACCTCGACCTGCACACTGGCGAAATGACCGTGGTGACCGGGCCGTCGGGCTCGGGCAAGTCGAGCCTGGTGTTCGATACGCTCTACGCCGAAGGGCAGCGGCGCTATGTCGAGACCTTCAGCGCCTACGCGCGCCAGTTCCTGGACCGCATGGACCGGCCGCAGGTGGACCGGGTGGACGGCGTGCCGCCGGCCATCGCCATCGACCAGACCAACCCGGTGCGCAGCTCGCGCTCCACGGTCGGCACGATGACGGAACTCAACGATCACCTGAAGCTGCTGTACGCGCGCGCCGCCGAACTGTTCGATCGCCAGACCGCGCAGCCCGTGCGGCATGACTCGCCGGAGACCATCTACGCGGAGCTGCAGGCACGTGCCGCGGACGGCGATCCGCGCCTGGTGGTCACCTTCCCGGTGGAACTGCCGGAATCCACCACCGAGGCCGAGATCGAGCAGTGGCTGTCGGTCAGCGGCTACACGCGGGTGCAGGCGCAGCGCGTGGTGGCGTCGCCCACCGGGCCGCGCAAGGTGCTCGACGTGGTGGCCGATCGCTTCCGCCTGGGCAATACAGAGAAGGTGCGGGCTGTGGAAGCCATCGAGGCCTCGCTCAAGCGCGGCAGCGGCCGGGTCAACGTCTACGTGCTCAATACGACGGACGAAGCCGCGGAACCGCAGGTGTGGCGCTTCTCCACCGGCCTGCACAGCCCTGAGAGCGATATCCGCTATGCCGATCCGCAGCCCGCGCTGTTCTCGTTCAACTCCGCCTACGGCGCCTGCGAGACCTGCCGCGGCTTCGGCCGCGTGATCGGCGTCGACCTTGGCCTGGTGATCCCGGACGAGCGCAAGACGCTGCGCGGCGGCGCCATCAAGCCGATGCAGACGCCGGCCTGGAAGGAATGCCAGGACGACCTGATGCGCTACGCCGCCAAGGCGGGCATCCCGCGCGACGTGGCGTGGTCCAGCCTCACCCCGGCCGAGCGCGCCTGGGTCATCGACGGCTCGCCGGACTGGAACGGCAAGTGGAATACGCACTGGTACGGCGTCAAGCGCTTCTTCGACTACCTGGAGTCAAAGGCGTACAAGATGCACATCCGCGTGCTGCTGTCCAAGTACCGCAGCTATACGCCGTGCGAGACCTGCGGCGGCGCGCGGCTGAAGACCGAGGCGCTGTTGTGGCGCCTGGGCAGCAAGCCGGGTGCGGACGCCGTGTGTGCGCCCGGGAAGCGTTTCCTGCCGCGCGGTGTCGATTGGGACCGCACTCAACTCGAGGCGCTGCCGGGCCTCACCGTGCACGACCTGATGCTGATGCCCATCGAGCGCATCCGCAAGTTCTTCGACGACCTCACGCTGCCGAGCCTGATGCTCGACGACGCGCTCAAGCTGCTGCTGGCCGAAGTGCGCACGCGCCTGAAATACCTGTGCGACGTGGGCCTGGGCTACCTCACGCTGGACCGCCAGAGCCGCACGCTGTCCGGCGGGGAGGTGCAGCGCATCAACCTGACCACGGCGTTGGGTACCTCGCTGGTGAAGACGCTGTTCGTGCTCGACGAGCCCAGCATCGGCCTGCACCCGCGCGACCTGAACCGCATCGTCGAAGCCATGCATCGCCTGCGCGATGCCGGCAACACGCTGGTGGTGGTCGAGCACGACCCTTCGGTGATGCTCGCGGCTGACCGGCTCATCGACATGGGCCCCGGCCCGGGCGAGCGCGGCGGCAACATCATCTTCGACGGCACGCCTGCCGATATCCGTAGCTCAGGCACGCTCACCGGCGAGTACCTTGCCGGGCACCGCCAGGTGACCGATCTCTCTCGCTGGCAACCGCGCGCGGTGGAGGCCAACACGCCGCGCATCGTGCTGGAAGGCGCGACCGAGCACAACCTGCGAGAGGTCACGGTGGAGATCCCGCTGCAGCGCCTGGTGTGCGTGACCGGCGTCTCCGGCTCGGGCAAGTCCACCTTGCTGCAGGACGTGCTGTATCCCGCCATGGCGCGCCAGTTCGGCAAGTCCACGGATGCGCCCGGCGCCTTCCGTAGCCTGACCGGCGCGGAACAGGTGGCGGATGTGGTCTTCGTCGATCAGTCGCCCATCGGCAAGACCGCGCGCTCCAACCCTGCCAGCTACGTAGGCGCCTTCGACGAGATCCGCAAGCTGTTCGCCAAGGCGCCCATGGCGCTGCAGCGTAGCTATACCGCGGGCATGTTCAGCTTCAACTCGGGCGACGGGCGCTGCCCCACCTGCGGCGGCTCGGGCTTCGAGCACGTCGAGATGCAGTTCCTCTCCGACGTCTACCTGCGCTGCCCGGATTGCGATGGCCGGCGCTACCGCGCGGAAATCCTTGAGGTGAAGATCGAGCGCGCACTGCCGGGCCAGCCGCCGCGCGCGCTCAGCGTGGCCGATGTGCTTGAGCTGACAGTGAGCGAGGCCGTGGCGCATTTTGCTGGCGACGCGGCCGTGCTGCGGGTGCTGCAGCCGATCGTCGACGTGGGCCTGGAATATGTGAAGCTGGGCCAGCCGGTGCCGACACTGTCCGGCGGCGAAGCGCAGCGGCTGAAGCTGGCCGGCTACCTCGCCGAGACCGCGCAGGCGAGCAATGTACGCGTCAAGCCGATGCCGTACGAATGCAAGCTGTTCATGTTCGACGAGCCCACCACGGGGCTGCACTTCGACGATATCGCCAAGCTGATGCGCGCCTTCGGCAAGCTGCTGGATGGCGGCCATTCGCTGATCGTGATCGAGCACAACCTCGACGTGGTGCGCGCTGCCGACTGGATCATCGACCTGGGCCCCGAAGGCGGCGACGCCGGCGGTGAAGTGCTGTGCGTGGGCACGCCGGAAGATGTCAAGCGCTGTGCGCACTCGCATACCGGCAAGGCCCTGCTGCAGTACGACCGCGCCGTGGGCCACGCCTTTGTCGCGGAAGATGCGGGCGTGCCGCTGCAGGCCGCCTTGCGCGCCGCCCGCGCGCGCCGCGCCATCGAGGGCGAGGACGTGGTGCGCATCGTCAACGCGCACGAGCACAACCTGAAGGCGCTCAACGTCGATATTCCGCATGGCAAGTTCAACGTCATCACCGGCGTGTCCGGCTCGGGCAAGTCCACGCTGGCGTTCGACATCCTGTTCCACGAAGGGCAGCGCCGCTATCTCGAATCCCTCAATGCCTACGCGCGCTCCATCGTGCAGCCCGCCGGGCGCCCGGAGGTGGATGCGGTGTATGGCATTCCGCCCACGGTGGCCATCGAGCAGCGCCTGTCGCGCGGCGGCCGCAAGAGCACGGTGGCGACCACCTCCGAGGTCTGGCACTTCCTGCGGCTGATGTATGTGAAGCTGGGCATCCAGCACTGCATCCATGACGGCACGCCGGTCACTTCGCAAAGCCCGGAGTCGATCGCCGCGCAGTTGCTGCGCGACTACAAGGGCCAGCATGTGGGCCTGTTGGCGCCGCTGGTGGTCAACCGCAAGGGCGTCTACACGGACCTGGCCAAATGGGCCAAGGCGCGCGGCAACACGCACCTGCGCGTGGACGGCGAATTCCTGCCGGTGGACCCGTGGCCGCGCCTGGACCGTTTCCACGAGCACACCATCGAGTTGCCGGTCGGCGACATCAACGTATCGGCGGACAACGAAGCCGCATTGCGCGCGATGCTCGGGCAGGCACTGGAAGCCGGCAAGGGCGTGATGCACCTGCTGGCCCCGCTCGATGGCCTGCAGCATGCGATGGGCAACGGCGGCACCGCCCGCGTCGGCAGCACCACCGTGTTCTCGACCAAGCGCGCCTGCCCGGTGTGCAGCACCAGCTATCCGGAACTGGATCCGCGCCTGTTCTCCTACAACAGCAAGCACGGCTGGTGCACCAGCTGCGTGGGCACCGGCCTGACCCTCACCCGTGAGCAGCGCGCCGTCTACGACGATACCGTGATGGCCGACGACAACCGCGGGCGCGAGCAGACCCTGCCCTCGGAGCAGCAAGAGCCCGATGACGTGGCCGATACGCCGTGCACGGACTGCGGCGGCACACGGCTGAACCCGGTGGCGCGCGCGGTCACCTTTGATGCGCACCCCATCGTGGAAGTGGCGCAGTGGACGGTGTCCGACACGCACCGCTGGGTGCAGGGCCTGCACCTGGCCGGCCGTGAAGGCGAGATCGCGCGCGACGTGGTGAGCGAGATCCGCAGCCGCCTGCAGTTCCTTGAGGAAGTCGGCCTGGGCTACCTGAGCCTGGACCGCGCCGCGCCCAGCCTGTCCGGCGGCGAGGCGCAGCGCATCCGCCTGGCCGCGCAGCTCGGCAGCAACCTGCAGGGCGTGTGCTATGTGCTGGACGAGCCCACCATCGGCCTGCATCCGCGCGACAACCAGATCCTGCTCGACGCCCTGCGCAAGCTCGGCGAGAAGGGCAACACGCTGGTGGTGGTGGAGCACGATGAAGACACCATCCGCCGCGCCGACCACATCATCGACATCGGGCCCGGCGCCGGCAAGCGCGGCGGCACGCTGGTGGCGCAGGGCGGCGTGGCGGCATTGTCGGCCAGCCCCGATTCGCTCACCGGCCAGTTCCTTGCGCAACCCATCCTGCATCCGCTGCAGCCGCGCCGCGTGGTCAAGCCGGAGGGCAAGAACAGCGAGGCTGTGCCCGAGCGCTGGCTGACCGTGCATAACGCCACGAAGCACAACCTGCGCAACGTCACCGCCAGCATTCCGCTGGCGCGGCTGGTCGCCATCACGGGCGTCAGCGGCTCTGGCAAGTCCACGCTGGCGCGCGACGTGCTGATGGCCAACCTGCTCGACGCGGTGGGCCGCTCGGTGATGTCCTCGCCGGCCACGCGCCGCGCGCGCAAGGCCGCCGGCAGCGAAGCGCCCGCGCGCTCGCAAGCCACCGCGCGCGCCGAGCCGCGCCGCAAGCTGGAGGTCACGCACAACTGGCAGGGCTGCGAGTCCATCACCGGCTATGAAAGCATCGACCGCGTGCTGGAGGTCGACCAGACCCCGATCGGCAAGACGCCGCGCTCCTGCCCGGCCACGTATATCGGCGTGTGGGACACCATCCGCAAGCTGTTCGCGCAGACGCTGGAGGCCAAGGCGCGCGGCTATTCCGCCTCGCGCTTTTCCTTCAACACCGGCGACGGGCGCTGCCCGGCCTGCGAGGGGCAGGGCGTGCGCACCATCGGCATGAGCTTCCTGCCGGACGTGAAGGTGCATTGCGATGTCTGCCACGGCCAGCGCTTCAACCCGGAAACGCTGGCGGTCACCTGGCGCGGCAAGAATATCGGCGACGTGCTGACGATGGAGATCGACGAGGCGGTGGAGTTCTTCTCCGCCATGTCCAATATCGCGCACCCGCTGCAGCTGATGAAGGACGTGGGCCTGGGCTACCTGACGCTGGGCCAGCCCTCGCCCACGCTGTCCGGCGGCGAGGCGCAGCGCATCAAGCTGGTGACCGAGCTGTCCAAGGTGCGGGACGACATCACCCGCCGTGGGCAGCAGGCGCCGCACACGCTGTACGTGCTGGATGAGCCTACCGTGGGCCTGCACATGGCCGACGTGGCCAAGCTGATCCGCGTGCTGCACCGGCTGGCCGATGGCGGGCACAGCGTGGTGGTGATCGAGCACGACCTCGATGTGATCGCCGAGGCCGACTGGATCCTCGACCTGGGCCCGGAAGGCGGCGTGGCGGGCGGCGGCATCGTGGCCGCGACGGATCCCGAGGGGCTGGTGCGCGTGCGGGCCAGCCACACCGGCGCGGCGCTGGCACCGGTGCTGGCGCGCGGCAAGGAGCAGGGCAAGGAGGCGGCCGAGAGTGGCAACGGCGGCAGGCGCCGCCTCGCGGCGGCGCAGTAAAGCCGCCGCGGCAGCCTCGCCACCCTCCCGGAAGGCGAGGCTGCAGGCCGTTTTCACCTGGCGGCCCCGGTAGCTGACACAATGACGGATTCAGCAACTGGCGGCCGCCGCCGGTCCAGCCGTGCGCCGTAGAGGTGGCGGCCGGGCGGGCCATGCGTAGCCGCCGCATGACAGCGTGACAGCAAAACCCCTTTTCTCCCTCCTCTCCATCGTGACGGCGCTATGGCTCGCCCTGGCCAGCACGTCCGTGCCGGCGGCGGCCGCTGGCGCATCGGACGCCAGCGGCGCACGCGCGCCTGCCAAGGCGGGCAAGCGTGCGGCCTCCGCGCCGACGCCAACGTCCCGGGCTGCCCAGCAAGCCACCACGTCGTCCCAGGTCAACCACGACCAATACGCACTGCGCCCCGAGCGCGACGTGCAGCCGCGCAGCAGCTTTGGCCTGCGGATGAAACCCGGCTGGCCGCAGCAGGACGATTCCGCCGGTCCCGGGCGTTAGCAACCCGGGGTTGCCTCAACGCGCGCCCGCGGCGCGCAGCAAAGCACTGACGGACTGGTAGCCGCGGCGTTGCGCCATCGGAGAGCAGGATGGCTTCGAGCAACGCGGTACGGCCTTCGGCGTCGCGCGCTTCCAGCACATCCAGCAGGTCATCCGCACGCACGGCTTGCGCGGTTTCTGCAACCCTGAGGCCTGTCATGCCGCAAGGCAGAAATTTCCGCGGCGCAGTGCAGCACGGGCGGCCGCCATGCTTCCGGGCATACCGGCGGGAGTGCCTTTGCGGTACGCTCTATGGATTCCGCAGTCCGACCCGCAGTCCGACCCTTACACCGCAAGGAGCTCAGATGTCCACCAGCCAGTCCGGCTTTGCGTCCGCCCCGGCCGTAGCCCGCGCCACCGTCCATCACCTGCGCGCATCGCGCATCCGCGAGGTGGCCAATGCCGGCATCGGCCTGCCCGACGTGCTGCCCTTCTGGTTCGGTGAGTCCGACCAGGTCACGCCCGCCTTTATCCGCGACGCCGCCAGCCGCGCCTTGGCCGGCGGCGCCACCTTCTACACGCATAACCTTGGCATTGCCCCGCTGCGCAGCGCGCTGGCCGGCTACGTCAGCGCACTGCACGGCGCAACCGCTCTGGACAACGTGGTGGTAACCAGTGCCGGCGTCAACGCGTTGATGCTGGCCGCGCAGCTGGTGGCCGGGCCCGGTGACCGCGCGGTGGCCGTCACGCCGCTGTGGCCCAACCTGGTGGAGATCCCCAAGATCCTTGGCGCCGAGGTGGAGACCGTCTCGCTCGATTACGGTGCGCACGGCTGGACCCTGGACCTCGACAAGCTGCTGGCCGCGCTCACGCCGGACACGCGGCTGCTGATGATCAACTCGCCCAACAATCCCACCGGCTGGGTGATGTCCCGCGCGGAGCAGCAAGCCGTGCTGGCGCATTGCCGCCGCCATGGCATCTGGATCATTGCCGACGAGGTCTATGAACGGCTGTACTACGGCGACGGCGGCGGCGAAGCCGCCGTCGCCCCGTCCTTCCTCGACATCGCCAGCCGCGACGAGCGCGTGATCTGCGTGAACTCCTTCTCCAAGGCCTGGCTGATGACCGGCTGGCGGCTGGGCTGGATGGTGTTGCCCGCGGCACTGACCGACGATCTCGGCAAGCTGATCGAGTACAACACGTCCTGCGCGCCTTCCTTCGTGCAGGAGGCCGGCATCGTGGCGGTGCGAGAGGGCGAAGCCTTTACGCGCGAACTGGTAGGGCGGCTGCGCGCCGCGCGCGATCACCTAGTGGGGGCGCTATCCGAGCTGCCGGGCGTGGATGTGCATGCGCCGGACGGGGCGATGTATGTGTTCTTCCGGCTGGCCGGTGCCGGCGACAGCCTCGCGCTTTGCAAGCGGCTGGTGCGCGAGGCGCGGATCGGGCTGGCGCCCGGGAGTGCATTTGGGGAGGAGGGGGAGGGGTTTGTCAGGTGGTGTTATGCGTGTGATTTGGGGAGGTTGGAGGAGGGGGTCAGGAGGTTGAGGGGAGGGTTGGGAGTTTGATGCTTTGTAGTCCCGCTTGACGCGGGGGGTGTCTCTTGTGTGGGCGGGGTTTTGAGGCTTCTAGCTGCTGTCGCGGCTGTGCGGGGTTGGCCGTTTTAAATAGAACGTGTGAGATGTCACTTTTCTTTACTCGTAAAGAAAAGTAACCAAAAGAAAGCGATCCTTGCAGGAGGCTGGCGTGGCGTCATTGGGAACCCCAATGGTTTCGTCGTACGGCCCCGGGTGCTAACCGACTCGTGCCGTTACCAGTTTAGACCACCACGACGCTGCCAATGCCCGGGGATTCGTGGTGGCCCCCACCGGTAGCCACCACCACTTGTTTCATGCCGTCTGTCGCTCGCGGCGCGGGCGGCCACGAAGTTGCAAGCGTCCCGTTTTCGTCGTGGGCGCGGTGGCACCGCCGGAATAGTTTTGAGGGATTCACCACCGCGCCCACCCCACCACGAAACCATCACGGCGTGATATATCGTGATGCTCCGATCCGGTACCGGCAGATGGGCGAATGGGCAGGGATGCTGCTACCGAGCAGCCTCACCACGAAACCAGCGTGTTCCGCTGGATCGTGGCCATTCAAACCGGTAACGGCATGAGGCCATTAGAACCCAGGGCCTGACGACGAAACCACCGGGCTACGCAACCCCGACAAGCCAGCCTCCTGCAAGGATCGCTTTCTCTTGGTCACTTCTCTTTACGAGTAAAGAGAAGTGACATCTCACACGTTCTAAATCGGCCAACCCCGTACAGCCGCGCCAGCAGCTAGAAGCATCAAAATCCCGCCCACAAACGAGATTCCCGCGTCAGCGGGGCTAGTGGCGTGAAAACCCCACCATCCCACATGTTCCAAAACGGCAACACCGTACAGCCGCGACAGCAGCTAGAAGCAATAAAATCCCACCCTCAAGAGACCCCCCCCCCGCGTCAGCGGGCTGCTGCGTCCACCTGCCACCATCCACCCCCCAGCGCCTGCAGCAACGCCGCGGAATCCGTAAATCGGCTGGCGGTAGCCTGCGACAGTGCGAGAGCAGCCTGCCGGTACTGCCGCTCGGCATCGAGCACCGCAAGCTGGCTGACGCCGCCGAGACGGTACTGGCCGGACACGACGGACAGCGTGGCGGCCGCCTGCTTCGCGCTGTCGGCGCGCGCCTGCAAGGTGTTGGCATCGGCTTCCAGCGCCCGCAGTGAATCCGCGACTTCGCGCAGGCCCTGCAGCACCGCTTGCTGGTACGCCGCCAGCGATTGCTCGTAGGCAGCCTCGGCGGCACGCTTGCGCGCCACCAGTTCGCCGCCGCGGAACACCGGCTGCACCAGCCCCGCGGCCAGCGACCACACGTTGAGGCTGTCAAACAAATTGCGCGCGGACAGCGCCTGCGTGCCGGCGCTGCCGGACAGCGTGAGCTGCGGGTAGAGCTGCGCGGTGGCGACGCCGATATTGGCTGATGCCTGGTGCAGGAGCGCTTCGGCCGCGCGGATATCCGGGCGCCGCCGCGCCATGGCGGAGGGCAGGCTCACCGGAAGCGTGGTGGGCAGCGTGAGATCTTCCAGGCGGAATTCGGGCAGCTCGGCGCTGGCGGGCGCCTGTCCCAGGTACACGGCAAGCTGATGCCGCGTGGCCGCAAGCTGCTGCGCCAGGCCCGGCAGCAAGGCCTGGCTCTGCGCCAGTTCATTGCGCTGGCGCTGTGCGTCCACCTGCGCCACGCCGCCGGCGCGCAAGCGCTGCTCGGTGATGGCGAGCTGGCGCTGCTGCGCCGCCACGATGGCCTCGGTGTCGGCAATCTGCGCGCGCAAGCCGGCCTCGCGGATGGCGGCCGTGGCCACGTTGCCAGCCAGCGTCAGGCGCGCGGCCTCCAGCTCGAAGCGTTGGTAGTCCACCGCTGCGCGCAGGCCTTCCAGCTCGCGGCGCTGGCCGCCGAACAGGTCGAGCGTGTAGGAGATTTCCACGCTGGCGCCGTACAGCGTGAACGGCCCGGGGCTGGGGAAGGCGGTGATGCCGAGCGAGTTGAAGTCGACCTGCTGGCGCGTGGTGTTCAGCTTGGCGTCCACGCGCGGGAGCAGGCGCGCGCCGGTGGTGGCCACCAGCTCCTGGCGCGCCTGTTCGATGCGGGCCTGTGCCTGCGCCAGCGTTGGGCTTGCATCCAGCGCCGCGCGGATGGTGCGGTCCAGCGCCGGGCTGCGGAACAGCGCCCACCATTGCGCCGGCACGTCGGCGCCGCTCTCCAGCGTTTGCGCCTGGCCGTGCGGCACGTCGGCGGCGCTGGTACGGGTGGGCTGCGTGCCGGCGGTATAGGACGGCGCGGCGGGCGTGGCCGGCTCGGTGAAGTCCGGGCCCACTGCGCAGGCCGAAAGCATGGCGGCCGCCAGTGCGGCGAGGACCGTGTGGGATGTGGGCTTGCCGTGTGGCGAGGCTTGCATGGCAGGCTCCCTCAATCCAGCGTGCGGCGATAAAAGCGCACTGCGATGGTCATGACGATTACCGTGAACAGCGCCATCGGCCACACGTTCGGCCAAAGCTCAGCCCAGCTGTTGCCCTTGAGCAGGATGCCGCGGATCAGGCGGTTGAAGTAGGTCATCGGCAGCACGTTGCCGATCGCCTGCGCCCAGCGGGGCATGCCCTGGAACGGGAACATGAAGCCCGACAGCAGCAGGTTCGGCAGGAAGTAGAAGAACGTCAGCTGCACCGCCTGCAACTGGTTTTGCGCAAGCGACGACAGCGTGATGCCCACCGTCAGGTTGGCGGCGATAAACAGCAGCGCCGCCAGGTAGACCGCCACCACCGAGCCGACGAAGGGCACGTCGAAGACCCAGCGCGCGGCCAGCAGGATGATGGTGGCCTGGATCAGGCCGATGAAGATGTAGGGGACGATCTTGCCGCTGATCACCTCCAGCGGCCGGACCGGCGTGGCAAGCAGGTTTTCCATGGTGCCGCGCTCGCGTTCGCGCGTCATCGCCAGGCCCGTCATCATGACCATCGTCATGGTCAGGATCACGCCCATCAGCCCGGGAACGATGTTGTACTGCGTGAGCCCCTCCGGATTGTAGAGGCGCTGCACCTGCACGTCGAACGGCGGCTTGCCGCCCGCCAGGTGCGCCAGCGCGCCCTGCAGGTCCTTGTCCGCGACCGAGACTGGCAGCTGCGCCAGCGCGGCGATGGCCGAGCCGGTGGCGGACGGGTCGGTGGCATCGGCCTCGACCAGCAGCGCGGGGCGCTCGCCGCGCAGCAGCCGGCTGGTGAAGTCGGGCGGGATGGTGAGCACGAACTGCACCTCGCCCTTCATCAGCGCTTCGCGCCCGGCGGCTTCGTCGGGCAGGGTGCCGATCACGTTGAAGTAGGTGGTCGCCTGCATGCCGGCCACGAAGGAGCGGGTGAACTCGCTCTGGTCCGCGGCGATGACCGCGGTGGTGAGGTGGCGCGGATCGGTGTTGATGGCGAAGCCGAACAGCATCAGCTGCACGATGGGCAGGCCAACGATCATGCCGAAGGTGACGCGGTCCCGGCGCAGCTGCAGGAACTCCTTGAGCACGATGCTCCACCAGCGCTGCAGGGAGAGCGGGAGACGCGCGCCGTTGGTGGCCTTGGCAGGTGCGCCTGCGTCGCGCGTCATGCTCGGGCCTCCTTGCCGTCCTGCTTCTGTCTTTGCTTGCCGGCGCGCATATTGTCCTCAGCGCCGCTCATCATGTGGATGAAGACGTCCTCCAGGCTGGTCTCGATCGGCTCGATCCGGTGCTGCGGGCCGGTGATGCGGCGCAACGTGGCTTCCAGTGCGGGCGCATCGTGCCCGGTGACGTGCAGCGCGCTGCCGAACACCACGGTCTGCTCCACACCCGGTGCGCCCCTTAGCTGATCCGACAGCGCGAAGAGCTGCTCGCCCTGCACGCTCCAGGTGACGAGCTGCTGGCTGGCCACCACTTCGCTCGCGGTGCCCTGCGCCAGCAGCTTGCCGTAGGCGATATAGGCGAGCTTGTGGCAACGCTCGGCTTCATCCATGTAGTGCGTGCTGACCAGCACCGAGATGCCGCGCGCGGCGAGCTGGTGCAGTTGCTCCCAGAAATCGCGGCGCGCCTTCGGGTCGACCCCGGCGGTGGGCTCGTCGAGCAGCAGCAGCTCCGGCTCGTGCAGCAGGCAGGCGGCCAGCGCCAGGCGCTGCTTCCAGCCGCCCGAGAGCGCGCCGGCCAGTTGCTGCGCGCGGCTGGCCAGGCCCAGGTCCTCGAGCGCCCGGTCCACCACCTCGCGGCGCCTCGGCATGCCGTACACGCGCGCCACGAAATCCAGGTTCTCGCGGATGGACAGATCGTCCCAATAGGAGAACTTCTGCGTCATATAGCCCACGCGCCGCTTGATCTCGGCGGTCTCGCGCAGGATGTCGTAGCCCAGGCAGGTGCCGGTGCCGGAGTCCGGCGTGAGCAGCCCGCACATCATGCGGATGGAGGTGGTCTTGCCGCTGCCGTTGGGGCCGAGGAAGCCGAAGATCTCGCCGCGCGCGACTTGCATCGTCAGGTTGTTGACGACGTGCTTGTCGCCGTAGTGCTTGTTGATGTCATGCACGTCGATGACCGGGGCGCTGGCATCGGCAGGCACGCCGTCCTGGGGAGCAACGGTTGCGTTCATGGCCTTGCCACCTCGACCGGCTGGCCCGGGTGCAGCTTCGGCGCGTCCGCCGCCGCGGGCCGTGCCTCCACCAGGAACACCAGCTTGCGGCGCGTTTCATTGCTGTAGATCACCGGCGGCGTGTACTCGGCCTGGCTGGAGATGTAGGTGACCGTGGCGGCAATGGGCGCGGCGCAACCATCGCAGCGCACGCGCACGGACTCGCCGTTCTTGAACGCGCCGAGCACGGTTTCCGGCACGTAGAAACGCACCTTGACGTTGCCCGGCGGCAGCAGCCGCACCACCGGGCTGCCCGCGGGCACCCAGTCACCGAGGCGGAAGGGCGTGTCGTAGACCAGGCCCGCCTGGGTCGCGCCCACGGTCTTGCGCGACAGCTTCCACTCGGCCTGCGCCAGCGCGGCGCGCGCGGCGGCCACCTGGGCCTGCTGGGCCGCTTGCTGCGCGGTGCGTCCCGGCAGCCGGGCCACGTCGATATCGCGCTGCAGCTCGCGCACGCGGGCGGCATCGGAGGCGGCGGTGGCGCGGCTGTCTTCCAGCTGTGCCAGCGCGATTCCGCCGATGGCGTACTGGGCTTCATCGCGCTGGCGTTGCGCGGCGCTGCGCGCGGCGGCGGCTTGGGCCTGCGCCAGCTGCGCGCGGCTCACGTCGATTTCCGGCACGCGCTTGCCGGTTTGCAGGTCGGCCAGCTGGGACTCGGCCGCGCGCACTTGTTCTGCCGCTTGTTGCCGGGCGGCGCGCTCGTCGTCGGCCTCCAGCGCGAACAGCGGCGCGCCACTTGCCACCTGCTCCCCGCGCTGGACGGAGATCTGGTCCAGCCGGCCAGCAAAGGGCGAGGCCACGCTGACGAACTCGCCCTCGACATAGCCTTGCCAGGAGGTGGGCGCCGGCTCGCCACAGGCGGATAGCAGCGCCACGCCGATCAGGGCGGCCGACGGCCAACCTGTACCCAGGATCGGGTCGGGGCGGGGTGAATCAGGCTGAGCGTGGCGAGGCATGCGGGCTCCGTGGCGGGCAGGCTGGATTCAGGCAGACGGCGGCGCGGCCGACCCGGGCTGCAGTACCGGCGGTACGCCCAGGCCGTGCGCCAGCAGCGCGCTCACGTGGCGCACCAGTGCCTCGCTGTCGATGGCGCCGGCGCCGGGCAGGCGGCGCCAGATATGGGTGGTGGCCAGCGGCAGCAGCGTCAGGCCGATCAGCGACACCATCAGCAGCGCCGGCTCCAGGCTGGCGTTGATCTCGCCGCGCGCGCGCGCCGCCGCCAGCGGGCCGAGCACCAGGCCGGCGCGCTGCAGCGCGATCTTCTGCAGCACGCGCTGGTGCAACTGCCCGTTGGCGCCGACGATCTCCCGGATCCACAGCCCGGGAAACCAGGGCGTGGCGGCGGCGGTGCGGATCAGCCGCCCGGCAATGCCCACCAGCATGGCGGCCGGGTCCGCGCTGTCGGCGGCGGCCGGCGCGAATACCAGCTCGACCAGGGGCTGCAGGCGCTCGTCGATCACGGCATCGAGCAACTGGTCGCGGTCGCGGAAGTAGTAGTGCACCAGCGCCGGCGTGACGCCCGCATGGCTGGCAATGGTCTTGATCGCTGTGGCGGCAACGCCACGCTGGGCGAACAGTTCGGTGGCGGCGTCGAGCAACTGCTCGCGCTGGCCAGCGCTGCCCGCATCCCCGGCGGCGGGCCGGCCCGGGCGTCGGCTTGGGGGCGGGTGGTCGGCAGCAGGCGGCATGGCGGCTCCTGAATCTGCAAATAATATTAATTTATGAATTAATTAATTCAAGGCCGATTACAACGTAATGTTGTGGCCACCCGCCTTTGAATCATGTTGCATCGCAGCAATACAAGGTAGACATGTCATAAAGGCTTGGCTATGCTTCGTCCGCCCGTCAGCCGGGCTTGACCCCTATTGCGCCCGCTGCCGTTCCCCGGACTTTTCATGCTGCTTTGTCGCTTCCCAGCCGCCCCAGTGCGGCCACGCCTGTTTTTTGCCACTCGCCTTGCGGGTGTGGCCTTGTCGCTGGCCGGCCTTGCCGGTATGGCGGCCATGCCCGCCCTGGCGCAGGAACAGGCCAGGGCAAGCAGCGACGCACCGGTGCAGGCCGAGGCCCCTGAGGACTATGCCTTCCACGGCCAGACCACCTATATCTGGCAGCGCAAGCCGTCCTTCGGCTCGGCCTACTCCGGCGCCAACAGCCTGACGGCGGATCGCGCCAAGAGCTACTCGTTCAGCACCACGCTCGATCTTGGCTTGCGCCTGTGGCGCGGCGCGGAGTTTCACTTCAACCCGGAAGTGACCCAGGGTGTACCGTTCTCCGAGCTGCACGGCCTGGGCGGGCCGACCAACGGCGAGCTGGCCAAGGTATCGAGCACCAACCCGGTGTTCTACCGGGCGCGCGCGTTTATCCGCCAGACCTGGGGACTGGGCGGCGGCAGCGAACAAGTGGACGCCGATTTCAACCAGCTGGCCGGCAGCGTCGACAAGCGCCGCGTGGTGCTGACCGCCGGCAACTTCGGCGTGCTCGACGTGTTCGACCAGAACGAGTACGGCTCCGACCCGCGCACCCAGTTCATGAACTGGTCTTTCATGGCGCACGGCTCCTTCGACTACCCGGCCGATGCGCGCGGCTACAACTGGGGCATGGCGCTGGAATACATCGGCGACATGTGGTCGGTGCGGCTTGGCCGCTTCCTGCAGCCGCTGGAATCCAACGGGCTGGAGCTCGATACGCGGATGTTCCAGCACTATGGCGACATTCTCGAATTCGAGAAGCGCTACAAGCTGGCCGGCCAGCCCGGCGTGGCGCGCCTGATGCTCTGGCGCAACAAGGCGCGCATGGGCGCGTTCAGCGATGCGCTGCAGCTCGGCGCCGCCACCGGCGCCGCACCGGACGTGGCCAATGTGCGCGAGGAGCACGCCAAGCTCGGCGCGGGCTTGGCGCTGATGCAGCGGGTCAACGATTCACTCGGTGTGTTCGCGCGCGCCAATATGTCGGACGACAAGACCGAGACCTACGCCTTTACGGAAATCGGCCGCCAGGTCGCCGCCGGCGGCGTGCTCAATGGCACTGCCTGGGGCCGCCCGCGCGATGTGGTGGGGTTGGCGGTGTCGGTGAATATGTTGGGGGCGCGGCACCAGGCTTACCTGGCTGCCGGCGGGCAGGGCGCTTTTCTTGGCGATGGCGCGTTGCGGTATGGGCCTGAGCAGATCGTTGAGCTGTTCTATAGCTTCCAGCCGGTCAAGTACCTGAGCATCAGCCCGGACTTCCAGTACATCCGCAATCCCGGCTACAACCGCGATCGCGGGCCGGCGAAGTTCTATGGCGTGCGCTTCCATGCTGAGTTTTGAGCAGGCCGGGATCTTTGCGCAAATAAAAACCCCGGCGTGCGTGCCGGGGTTTTTATTTGCTTCACGCCTTCGCGTTGCTCACTGCCGCGCGTTGCGCCGGTTGTCCGGCCACGGCGTGTTGAAGTTGGTGCGGAACGGATTGATATCCAGCCCACCGCGCCGCGTGTAGCGCGCATAAACCGCCAGCTTCACCGGCTTGCACTCCCGCATCACGTCGGTGAAGATGCGCTCCACGCATTGCTCGTGGAACTCGTTATGGTTGCGGAACGAGATCAAATACTTGAGCAGCCCTTCCTGGTTGATCGGCGCACCCACGTAGCGGATCTGCAGGCTGCCCCAGTCGGGCTGGCCGGTCACCAGGCAGTTGGACTTGAGCAGGTGCGAGACCAGCGTTTCTTCCACCGGCGATTCGTCCTGGGCGGCATGCAGCAAGTGCGGCGCGGGCTCGTAGATGTCGGTCTCGATGTCGAGCCGGTCCAGCTGCACGCCGTCCAGCTCGCCCATCTTCTGCGTGCCGAGATCGGCCTCGGTCACCAGCCGCACCTGCACCGTGCCGCCGGTGGCTTCGGACAGGTCGTGGTGCAGCAGTTGCTGCAAGGCTTCGGGCGAGGCGATCTTGCTCTGGTTGAACGAATTCAGGTACAGCTTGAACGACTTGGACTCGACGATGTTCGGCGTGTCGGCCGGAATGATGAAGCTGGCCAGCGCGACCTGCGGCTTGCCCTTCATGTTCAGCCACGATAGCTCGTAGGCGTTCCAGATGTCCACGCCGAAAAACGGCAGGGCGCGGCCTTCCGCCAGCCCGATCTCGGTGCGCTTGGGCTGGCGCGGGATCGGGAACAGCAGGGTGGGGTCGTACTCGGTCTTGTAGGCCGAAGGTTTGCCTAGCGGCGAATGTTCGGGAAGGCTCATGGTTGCCTCGGATGATCAGGACAAGAACAGCTTGTACACGGGGTTCTCGGTCTCTTCCCAGTGTACATAGCCCAGCGTGGCGAGGAAGGCGCGGAAGGCGCGCTTCTCGTTCTTGGGCACCTGGATGCCAACCAGGATGTTGGAGGTGTCGCCGCCTTGGTTGCGGTAGTGGAACAGGCTGATATTCCAGTTCGGGCTCATGCTCGACAGGAAGCGCATCAGCGCGCCCGGACGCTCCGGGAACTCGAAGCGGTACAGCAGCTCATCATGCGCCAGCGCCGAATGGCCGCCGACCATGTAGCGGATATGCTGCTTGGCCAGCTCATCGTTGGACAGGTCCAGCGTATCGAAGCCGTGGCGGCGGAAACCGGCGGCTATCTTCTCGTTATCCGCGCGGCTCGCGATCTGCACGCCCACGAAGATGTGCGCCATGCTGTTGTCGGCGATGCGGTAGTTGAACTCGGTCACGTTGCGCGTGCCGAGCTGCTCGCAGAAGCGCTTGAAGCTGCCGCGTTCCTCGGGGATGCTGACCGCGAAGATCGCCTCGCGCGCCTCGCCCACCTCGGCGCGCTCGGCGACAAAGCGCAGGCGGTCGAAGTTCATGTTGGCGCCGCAGGCAATGGCTACCAGGTGCTGGCCCTTGAGCTTCTCGCGCTCGGCGTAGAGCTTCAGGCCGGCCACGGCCATGGCGCCTGCCGGCTCCAGGATGCTGCGGGTGTCCTGGAACACGTCCTTGACGCCGGCGCAGATGGCGTCGGTGTCCACCAGGATGATCTCGTCGACCAGCTCGCGCGTGATGCGAAAGGTTTCCTTGCCGACCAGCTTCACGGCGGTGCCGTCCGAGAACAGGCCCACTTCCTTGAGTTCCACGCGCTTGCCCGCGTCCACCGAGCGCTTCATCGCGTCGGAGTCCACGGTCTGCACGCCAATCACCTTGATCTCCGGGCGCACGGCCTTGATGTAGGCCGCAATGCCGGAGATCAGGCCGCCACCGCCGATCGCCACGAACACCGCGTGCAGCGGGCCCGGGTGCTGGCGCAGGATTTCCATGGCGATGGTGCCCTGGCCGGCGATGACTTCGGGATCGTCGAAGGGGTGGATGAAGGTCAGCTTGTGCTTTTTCTCCAGCTCCGCGGCGTGGTTGTAGGCGTCGCTGTACGAGTCGCCGTGCAGCACGATTTCCACCCACTCGCCGCCGCGCTCGCGCACCGCGTCGATCTTCACCTGCGGGGTGGTGACCGGCATCGCGATCAGCGCCTTGCACTTGAGCCGCGCAGCCGATAGCGCCACGCCCTGCGCATGATTGCCGGCCGAGGCGGCGATCACGCCACGTTTGAGCTCCTCCGGCGACAGCGAGGCCATCTTGTTGTACGCGCCGCGCAGCTTGAACGAGAACACCGGCTGGGTGTCCTCGCGCTTGAACCACACCTTGTTGCCGGTGCGCGCGGAGAGCAGGGTTGCGTAGGTGAGATCGGTCTCCTGGGCCACGTCGTACACTTTGGCGGTCAGGATCTTTCTCAGGTAATCGGGTTTGCGGGTCATCGTGGACAGCCGGGGCGGGGATTGGCGGAAACCGCTAATGATAAAGGATGGCGGGGTGCGTCGATGACTGCACCCCTGCGCAAGCGGCTGCGAAGGGCAGGCAAGTGCACCTTCGGGCGCTGGCGCGCGCTGCGCACCGCAGCGGCGCAGGCACCGTCGTGGCGCGCCGAAGGGGCGCTTGCGCACCTTGTAGGACGAAGCCCGGTGGACGGTGCCGGAACACTCGTGATACGGTGTAACGCAATGCCTCCCCTACCTCTTATCGAACCGAACACCGCGCTGTTCCTGGATTTCGACGGTACGCTGGCCGACCTTGCGCCGCGTCCTGACCTCGTGCAGGTCGAACCGGAACTGGTGGGGACGCTGCGCGCCCTGCATTTGCATCTGGGTGGCGCGGTAGCCCTGGTTTCCGGCCGGCCGATCGCCGAGCTGGATCATTTCCTGCAACCGCTGCAACTGCCGTGCGCCGGCGTGCACGGCGCGGAGCTGCGCGACGCGGGCGGCCACCGGCTGCGCCAGCCCGACCCGGGCGTGCCCTTGCTGCTCCCGCCGCTCGAATTCCTGGTCGGCGCGCATCCGGGCTTGCAGCTCGAGCGCAAGTCGGTCGCGGTCGCGGTGCACTACCGCGCCGTTCCCCATCTTGAAGGCATGGTGCGCGACTTCGCGGCCGAGCTGGCGAGCGGCGTGCCCGGTATCGAGGTCCTGCACGGCAAGATGGTGGTGGAGCTCAAGCCGGCGGGCATCGACAAGGGCGGCGCCATCGATACCTTTATGCGCGGCCCGCCATTTGCGCGGCGCACGCCGCTGTTTGCCGGCGACGATATTACCGACGAGGCTGGCTTTGCCGTGGTGCGGCGCCTCGGCGGCGTCGGCGTGCTGGTTGGCGAGCGGCCCAGCGCCGCCACTGTCAGCGTGGCCGGCCCGGCCGCGCTGCGCTGCTGGCTGCATCGCTCCGCCAAGGCGCTCGAAGTCATGGCCGCCGCGCAGGGCACGCAGATTTCCGGAGCTACATCCACAACGACGTCTTGAGGGGGATTCGCTGTGAGCAACCCATCCACCGAGGGTATTTCGGCGCGTGCCGGAGGTGCCGGCCGCTACGCCGACCCTTCGCTATCGCTGGGCATGATCGGCAACTGCGCGATCTCCGCGCTGGTCGACGGGCGCGGCCGCATTGTGTGGTGCTGCCTGCCGCGCTTTGACGGCGACCCGGTCTTCAATGCCTTGCTCGATCCGGGCGAGAACGCTGGCCACTTTGCCATCGAGATCGAGGACTTCCAGGAAGCGCACCAATGGTACGAGCCCAATACGGCCGTGCTGCGGACCCGGCTGACCGACCAGCATGGCAACTCCCTTGAGATCACCGATTTCGCGCCGCGTTTTTTCCGCCTCGGACGTTACTTCCGCCCCACCTCGCTGATCCGCCGCATCCGGCCGATACAGGGCGCGCCGCGGGTGCGCGTGACGGTGGCGCCGCGTTTCGACTGGGGGCGCATCAAGCCCGAGATCACGCGCGGCAGCAGCCATGTGCGCTATATCGGCGACGGCACCACGCTGCGCATGACCACCGACGCGCCGCTCACCTATGTGCTGTCGCGCACGCCTTTCCTGCTCACGCGCGACCTCAACTTCATCCTCGGGCCCGACGAAACCCTGCAGGGTGGCGTGGAGGAAACCGCGCGCGACTTCGAGCAGGAGACCACCGCTTACTGGAAGATGTGGAGCCGCCGCCTCGCGGTCCCGCGCGAGTGGCAGGATGCGGTGATCCGCGCCGCCATCACGCTCAAGCTATCGCTCTATGAAGAGACGGGCGCCATCGTCGCGGCCATGACCACCAGCATTCCCGAGGCGCCCGGCAGCGGGCGCAACTGGGATTACCGCTTCTGCTGGCTGCGCGACGCGTTTTTCGTGATCCGCGCGCTCAACAGCTTGGCCGAGGTCGGCACCATGGAGGACTACCTGCGCTGGTTGTCCAACGTGGTGATGCAATCCAAGAACGGCCATATCCAGCCGTTGTACGGCATCGGGCTTGAGCTCGAATTGCCGGAGAGCGTGCTCGATCACTTGTCGGGCTACCGCGGCATGGGCCCGGTGCGCGTGGGCAACCAGGCGCAGGAGCACTTCCAGCATGATGTCTACGGCAACGTGGTGCTGGGCGCGGCCCAGGCTTTCCACGACCATCGCCTGTTGCACCGGGGCGGGGCGGCCGAGTACCACGTGCTGGAAACCGTGGGCGAGCAGGCGGTACGCGTGTTCGGCACGCCCGATGCGGGCATGTGGGAGCTGCGTACCCGCGCCCGGGTGCATACCTCATCCGCACTGATGAGCTGGGCCGCCTGCGACCGCCTCGCCAAGATCGGCGATGCGCTGCGGCTGCCCGATCGCGCGGCCTACTGGCGCCAGCATGCCGACGTCATGAAGGAGCGCATCGTGCGCGAGTCCTGGAGCGAGGAGCGCCAGGCGTTCGCCGAGAGCTTCGGTGGGCGCGAGCTCGATGCCAGCGTGCTGCTGATGGCCGAGGTCGGCTTTATCGCGCCGCGCGACGAGCGCTTCATGTCCACGCTCAAGGCGATGGAAGCCTCGCTGTGCGACGGGCCGTACATGCGCCGCTACGAGGCGCCCGACGATTTCGGCAAGCCCGAGACGGCATTCAATATCTGCACCTTCTGGCGCATCGACGCGCTGGCCCGCGTCGGGCGCGCCCAGGAAGCGCGCGAGATCTTCGAGGCCATGCTGGCGGCGCGCAACCCGCTCGGGCTGCTGTCCGAGGATACGCACCCCGTGACCGGTGAGATGTGGGGCAATTTTCCGCAGACCTACTCGATGGTGGGCCTGATCAATGGCGCCGTGCGCCTGTCCGCGCCGTGGGATTCCGTGATTTGAAGGCGCGCGGGGCAAGGCTAGCGCAAAGGAATGTATGGGCAGACTAGTAGCGGTATCCAACCGCGTCGCCGATCCGCGCAACGTCGCCGCGGGCGGCCTCGCCGTGGCACTGGGCGAAGCGCTCAAGGCTACCGGCGGCATGTGGTTTGGCTGGAGCGGCAAGATCGTGGAAGCCGCGCAGGGCGGCACGCCGGGCGAGGGTGAGCTGCATATCCAGCAAGCCGGCAATGTCACGCTGGCCACGGTCGACCTGTGCCGCGAGGACCACGACGCGTACTACCAGGGCTACAGCAACGGCGTGCTGTGGCCGGTGTTCCACTATCGCATCGACCTGGCGGATTTCGACTCCGGCTATCTCAACATCTATCGCCGCGTCAACCAGCTCTTTGCGCGCAAGCTCGCGCCGCTGCTGCGCCCGGATGATGTGATCTGGATCCACGACTACCACCTGATCCCGCTTGCTTCGGAGCTGCGCGCCATGGGCTGTGGCCAGCGCATGGGCTTTTTCCTGCATATCCCGCTGCCCCCGCCGCTGATCCTTGCCGCCATCCCGCAGCACGAATGGCTGATGCGGGCGCTGTTCGCCTATGACCTGGTCGGCTTCCAGAGCCAGCTCGACCTCGAGCATTTCTCGCGCTACGTGCAAAGCGAAGCGCAGGCCGAGCCCATGGGCGAGTATCGCTTCCGCGCCTTCCACCGCACCGTGCGCGCGCAAGCGTTCCCGATCGGCATCGACGTCGACGAATTCGCCGCGCTGGGCCAGTGCGAGGAATCGCGCGAGACGTACGAGATGATGCGCGGCCAGTATTCGACCCGCCGTCTGCTGCTTGGCATCGACCGGCTCGACTACTCCAAGGGGCTGCCGCAGCGGCTCAAGGCGGTCAGGACGCTGATGGCGCAGTATCCCGAGAACCGCCGCAGCGCCACGCTGATCCAGATAGCCGCGCCATCGCGCGAAACGGTGGATGCCTATGCGGATCTGCGGCGCGAGCTGGAAGGGTTGTCGGGGGCGATCAATGGCGAGTATGGCGAGCTGGACTGGATGCCGGTGCGCTACATCCATCGCACCACGGCGCGGCGCCGCTTGCCCGGGCTGTGCCGGGCCTGCCGCGTGGCGCTGGTTACGCCGCTCCGCGATGGGATGAACCTGGTTGCCAAGGAGTTTGTGGCTGCGCAGGATCCGGATGATCCTGGGGTCTTGGTGCTATCGCGGTTTGCTGGCGCTGCCGAGCAGTTGCGGGAGGCGCTGTTGGTGAATCCTTACGATATCAATGCTACTGCGCAGGCGATTCAGCAGGCTTTGCATATGCCTTTGGCTGAGCGGCAGTCTCGGCATCAGAAGCTGTTGGAGCGGATACGGGCGCAGGATGTGCATTGGTGGAGGCGGGAGTATTTGAGGACTTTGGCGGAGACGGATGGGGGTTAGGGGGGAGGGGTTTTAGCTGCAACTGCAACTGCAACTGCAAAATCAGCTTCAACTGCGGAAGGTCAAAGTCAACTGCAGTTTCACCACCCCTGCGGGGCGGCGACCTACTTTTTTGTCTTGCCAAAAAAGTAGGCA
>NZ_JBIUHC010000050.1:0-61493 GCF_044627735.1 Cupriavidus sp. CuC1
ATTTCCGAATCCGGCGGCGATCCGAGCCGCTGAATCAGCGAATCGTCCCCAAAGTGGTTGTGAAGTGAACAGTATTGCGGCTAGGCCATTTGCAGGCCCGCCGCGATTGCACTCACCCCACGATCAGCGTCAACCCCGCCGGCAGCGACTCGCCAAAGACCCGCCCTTCATCGGCCTCATCGAGCTCCACCGTTTCGCGCACCATATCGATCCAGCTGCGTGGCGCGTTGGCGGCCTCGAGCCGGCTGACCACGCGCATGCGGATCTCCAGCGGCAGGTCCCGCGACCGGTCACCTGTCATGCGCGCGATCTGCACGGCGGCGAACGCGCCCGGCTCGACCTTCTTCCAGTCGAGCACAAGAACCGCTTCCAGCCATTGCGCGGCAACCTCTGGCGCAACGACGCTGTGCGCGCTGCCATAGAAGGGCCGGCGCGCGCCGATGCGGCCCACGGCCCACCAGCTTTGCAGGTTTTCAGAGGGTTTCTTGAGCCGGGCGAGCAGCCACTCGGCGACTTCGATCTTGCGCTCGACGGGCACGCGCTCCAGCGATCCCGCGAGCCGCACCATGTCGGCGTAGCCCGCCTTGGCGGGGCCGGCGGGCCGCTTGTAGCGCGCCGTGCCCGGGGGCTGCAGGTAGAAGGCGATGTCGTCCAGCAAGCGCAGCTGCGCGCTTTCGTCCAGGCCGCCGGCGGTGCGGCGCCACAGCGTCCACCACTCCGACCAGATCTGGCTCTCGTTGACGTACTGGATGCCTTGCTCGAACAACGACCAGAGTTGCCCGGCGCGCCACTCGTCCAGCGGGTAGCCGAACCCCGGGCGCATGCAATAGCCGGCGAGGTTGAGCCAGAGGCGTTCATGCTCTGCCGTGCGGCGACGCCGGCGCGCGCGTTCCCACAGCGTGCCGAACAGGGCGCGCAGCAGCGCGCTGTCCCATTGGTCGCGCGCGCCCAGCAGTTGCTCCAGTTGCGCGCGCAGCCGCTTGACTTCCTTGGGGCCGACGTCTTGCGAGCGGGCGCCAAAGGTGCGGTCGATGCTTTCGACGGCCTGGGCAAGGGCGGGATGCGCCGCGTCCGAAGCCGTGTCTGCCGCGGGCGCATCGGCGCGCAGCTGGAACTCGAGCAGCCAGCGCTGCGAAGGATCGGCGATCTCGCTGCAGTGCACTTCCAGCGTGCCGACTTCGGTGAGCGATGTGGTGAGCTGCACCAGCGTCTCCCTCGCGTCGCTGGCGCCGCGCGGCTGCACCACGGTGGCAATCGGCGGCAGGCGGACGAAATCGCCGCTGGCAAGGTCGGCCAGTTCGCCCGGCTGATAGGGCGTGTCGGCGACGGAGGAGACCAGGTGGAAGCGCACCGGATGCCCGAGGCGCAGGGCAAAGGTGCGGTCCTTGAGATGGATCTCCTGGCCGTCTTCGGTCCCGCGTGGCAACAGGCAAATGCCGCGCTGCGCCTGCGCGGCATCGTCATTGTCCAGGACGAGGAAGTAGCTGCGCGGCGAGCCCCCGCCGATGCGCGGTGCATGCCCGGAGCGGGCGAGCGCGAACGCTACCGCGCCACGGGCGACCGCCACGTCGGGGTTGTCGTTGTGCAGCACATGCAAGGGCGCCTGGCGCCAGGCGCCAAGCGTGCCCGACAAACGTCCCGTCAGCGCCTCGGCGCGGAACACGCCGCCGTTGAGCAGCAAGGTGTCGGGCATCGGCGGCGCGTCATCCGGCGCGTCATCCGGCGCCTCTACTGTGTCCTTTGCGGTCGCTATGCGCGACTGGGCTGCGTGCTGGCCCAGGAAGGCCGCAACGTGCCGGGTGATCGCAGGGTCCGCTGCATAAGGCAGGCCAAATTCGACGATGCCGCCCCGTGAGCGCCCCGGTCTTTCACTCGCTGCAACCGCTGGGAAAAACCCTTCGACGATGATCTGCTCGGTCTCCTGCCGGGTGACTTCGACGGAGCGCGCGCCGCCGATCAGCCGGGCACCCGAACCGAGCAGCGTGATCGTGACCGAGTCCGGCGCCTGCGCGCTGAGCAGTTGCTCCTTGGCGGCGCGGCAGCGCTCGACAAGCTGGGAAAGGCTGCCCGCCGACAAGCGCGAGTGCGCCGTGGCAATGCGCGACTCGACCAGATGCGCCAGGGCGAGATCCATGTTGTCGCCGCCGAGCATCAGGTGATTGCCAACCCCGATCCGGGTCAGCTGCGGCTGGCCGTCCTGAACCTCCACCCTGATCAGGGTCAGGTCGGTGGTGCCGCCGCCCACATCGCAGATCAGCACCAGCCGCGTTTGCGCCAGGTCGGCGGCAAGCGTTTCGCGATGGTGGAACACCCAGTCGTAGAACGCCGCCTGGGGCTCCTCGAGCAGGCGCAGCGCGGGCAGTCCGGCCATCCGCGCGGCTTCCAGCGTGAGGGCGCGCGCGCCTTCATCGAACGAGGCGGGCACGGTGAGCACCACGTCCTGGTCCTCGAGCCGGGCATCCTGAAAACGGTGGTTCCATGCCGCGCGCACATGCGCCAGGTAGCTGGCGCTGGCGGCTACCGGCGAGACCTTGCCGATCTCGTCGGCAGCGCCCCACGGCAGGATCGGCGCAACACGGTCGACCGACGCATGCGAGAGCCAGCTTTTAGCGCTGGCCACCAGCCTGCCCGGCACCTGCGCGCCCAGCGTGCGCGCGAGGCGGCCCACCACGACCTGGCCCGGCGCGGCGCCATCGGCACTGTCAGCCTGCGCGCCTGCTTGCCACGGCAACTGCAGATCGCCCGCGTTAAGCTCTCCCGGCGCGGCGTGGTACCGCACGGACGGCAGCAGCGGGCGCGCGGCGACCTCGCCCAGGCTCACCAGTTGATCGATGTCGAAGACGCGGATGTCCTCCGACCCTGCCTCGCCATAGGCGACGACGGTGTTGCTCGTGCCCAGGTCGATGCCGACGCTATACCGCTTCATGCATGGCACTCAGGCATTCGCGTTGCCGCGCACGTCGAACTCGACCTTCCAGCGCTCGCCCGCTCCGCGCGGGACGGCTTCCAGTTCCAAGGTGCCGGCCTCGGTGACGCGGGCGTGCAGCTTCACCGGCACGACTTCGCCCGGCGTGCGGCCCTCGGGTGGCAGGGTGGCCTGGATTTCATCCAGCTCCTGCAGGTCCTCGGGCCCCCAGAAGTCGAGCAGGGTGCCTACCTGGTCCTGGCGGCGCACCGACGAGCCGAAGAAGCGGAAGTGCACGGGTTCGCCGACCACGAGCCCGAATTCCTGCTCCGGCAACGGCGCCTCGGTCCCTTCTTCCATGCCGAAGGGCGCCACGCATAGCGCCTGTATGGGAGGCTCGAAGCCAGGGATGGCGGGCATCGCCGATTCCACTGCAATGTAGTAGGCACGCGCGGTGCCGCCGCGAATGCGCACGCCCTTGCCGCGCCGCACGTAGCCGTAGTACGCGGCGCCGCGCGCCACGGCCAGGTCCAGGTCGGCGCCTTCGAGCAGGCGCGCGGGGGCCGCGCCTTCCGCGGCGAGCCAGCCGTTGAGCGTCTGCAGGATGCGCTCGACCAGCAGGGCGGACTTGAACACGCCGCCATTGAACAGCACGGCCGTGGGATGCAGGAAGGTCGCGCCCTGCGCCGGCGTGCCGGCCAGGCCTTCTATCTCCGCCAGCGCCGCCACCTGGCGGCCCAGGAACGCCGCCAGATGCCGCGTGATGGCCGGATCCTGCGCGTAGGGCAGGCCGAGTTGCGTCAGCCCGGCGCGTGCCCGGCTCACCGGGCGCGCCGAGCCATCCACCTGCGGGAAAAAGCCTTCCAGGATGATCTGGGTGAGCTCGGCGCGGGTCAGCTCGGTGCGGATCGAGCCGCCGATGAGCTTGGAGCCGCGGCTCGGCACGACCAGCGGCACGGCTTCCGTGGTCGGGTCGCTGAGCAGGGTTTCCTTGGCGCTGCGGCAGGCATAGGTGAGCGCGCGCAGTTGCCACGGATCGGCCTGCGTGCCCTGGGCCGCGAGCTTGCGCGCCACCACGTGGGCCAGCGCCAGATCCATGTTGTCCCCGCCCAGCAGGATGTGCTCGCCCACGGCGATGCGGTGCAGTTCCAGGTTGCCCTCGCGCTCGATCACGGCGATCAGCGAGAGATCGGTGGTGCCGCCGCCCACGTCGACGACCAGGATGATGTCGCCCACCTTGACCTGCTTGCGCCACTGGCCGCCGCTCTTCTGGATCCAGCTATAGAGCGCCGCCTGGGGCTCCTCCAGCAGGGTCATGTGCGCATAGCCCGCGGTTTGCGCAGCCTCTGCCGTCAGTTCCCGCGCTGCCGGATCGAACGAGGCGGGAATGGTGACGGTGATTTCCTGCTCGCCGAACGGCGCGTCGGGATGCGCGTGGTCCCATGCTTCGCGCAGGTGCGAGAGATAGCGTACGGAAGTATCGAGCGGCGACACGCGCGGCACTTCCGCCGGCGCGTCGTTCGGCAGGATCGCCGCGCGACGGTCTACCCCGGGGTGGCACAGCCAGCTCTTCGCGCTAGAGACGAGGCGGATCGGCGTGGCCGCGCCACGGCTGCGCGCCAGCTCGCCCACGGCGAAGTCGCGCGCGGCGTTCCACGGCAGGGCCAGGTCGTCCGGGGCCAGCTCGCTCGGATGCGGCAGGTACAAAAACGACGGCAACAGGTCGAGTTCTTCGATAGCGCCGGGTGCGGTGAGCTGCGTGACGCCCAGGACGCCCTGGGCGGTTTTCTCGCCGTCACTGGCGGTGAGGTCGACGTAGGAGAGGGCGCAATGCGTGGTGCCCAGGTCGATGCCGATCGAGTAGCGCGGGTCGCTCATAGCTCGACCTCGGCCGGGGCGATCACGGTGGCGTCATGGCGTTCCGCCAGCCGGGGCAGGCGGACTTCCGCCACGCGCCAGCCACGGTGGCTGATGTTGCCGTTGAACGGCGCGCTGCCGACCACATTGCCGGTCAGGCGGATCGCGGTGGCGTCGAACCCGTCGGGCACCGTCACGCGGCTGCCTTCGGCTTCCTCGCGCACGGGCCGGATGGTGAAATGCTCGCGCAGCACGGCGCGGCAGCCGTCATGCACCAGCCGGGCGGCGGCGCCGATTTCCGTGTCGGAATAGCCGGCGATGTCTTCCTCGACAAAGTCGATGAAGCGCGCGTCGCGCTGGAGCAGGCCCAGCAGCTGGAGCGCGGCCTCCGGGCTCGCCTCCTTCAGCGTGCGGGGGGCGGGTGCTGCCTGTGGCGCGGGCGCAGCCACTGGAGCGGCGGCGGGAGCAGCGACGGGGGCCGTGCCGTCACGCAGGCGCCGCACGCCGGCAGCAAGCTCGCGGTCGCCCAGGATGTTGAAAAACGTGCCCACGGCAAGCGAAATCCTGCCGAGGAAAGACATGTTCGAGTCGGTCATCAATGGCTCCAGATGTGCTCTGTTGAAGGACGAGCTGTCCCCTGTCGATGCCGTACAGCGCCCCCGTTGCCACTGCGCCAAGCGCTTGCCGGAAGGCAACGGTGCGGCGCGCGGAGGTGCGGGACGGGTGTCGGCATCTTGTTCTTTGGGCCCGGTCGGGCCGCTCAAGGCGGTATTTTGCCCTAAGGCGCCCATCAGCCGGTCATTGCGGCGCTGCAAAGCAGCCACGACTCTCCCTTACACATGACGCCGGAGTAGCCTTTAATAGAAAAGAGGCCCGTTACGATCTGCATTGGAGCTGGGATGAAAGCGCTTTCCACCAAGGAACGGACGCGCAGGCGCCCGTCCGACCGGGTACTGAACGTTCTCTCGGCGCTGGTCGGCCTCGTTACCCTCGCGGCCGGCATCGCCTTGCTTATCTACAAGTGGCGCGTAGATCTCGAAGTACCTTACTTTGCGATTCCGCTGGTACTCACCGTGCCTGTGATCGCCGCCGCTGCCTTTCGCTGTTTCTGGGACTAGCGGAGTGCCGTTTTGTGCCCGTTAGCCGGCTTTAGGCGCAGTTAGGCGCGTTGGCCCGCCAGATGGGCGTAGCGAAGGGGCAGATGCTGCGCCGCGCCGCCTCGCGCACACTCCGCGCACCGCCACCCTTGCGCCCACGCAAAACTTGCGTTTTGCGATGGCGAAGCAAAAACCCCGTGTGGTTCAGACCCCCCCTGGAGAAAATTCAGGCAAAATTCGGGCATTCCTGCCGGGCTGTGACCCAGCCGGTGGCGTTCTCCAACCTATTTCTTGATCCTGAGATAAGCAATGAGTACCCAGCAACCCACCATCATCTACACGCTGACCGACGAAGCTCCGCTGCTGGCGACCAGTGCCTTTTTGCCCATCATCCGCACCTTCACCGCCCCGGCCGGCATCAACGTGACGACCAGCGACATCTCGGTGGCGGGCCGTATCCTGGGCGAATTTCCCGAATTCCTGACCGAGGCACAACGCGTGCCCGACAACCTGGCCGAGCTGGGCCGACTGACCCTGCTGCCCGACACCAATATCATCAAGCTGCCCAACATCAGCGCCTCCGTGCACCAGCTGGTCAGCGCGATCAAGGAACTGCAGGCCAAGGGCTACAAGGTCCCGGACTTCCCGGAAGACCCGAAGACCGATGCCGAGAAGGCCATCCGCCAGCGCTATTCCAAGTGCCTGGGCAGCGCCGTGAACCCGGTCCTGCGCGAAGGCAACTCGGACCGCCGCGCGCCTGCCGCCGTCAAGAACTACGCCCGCAAGAACCCGCACAGCATGGGTGAGTGGAGCATGGCGTCGCGCACCCACGTGGCGCACATGAAGCACGGCGACTTCTATCACGGCGAAAAGTCCATGACCCTGGACCGCGCACGCGACGTCAAGATGGAGCTGGTCACCAAGAGCGGCAAGACCATCGTGCTCAAGCCGAAGGTGTCGCTGCTGGACGGCGAGATCATCGACAGCATGTTCATGAGCAAGAAGGCGCTGTGCGACTTCTACGAAGAGCAGATGGAAGACGCGCGCAAGACCGGCGTGATGCTGTCGCTGCACGTGAAGGCCACGATGATGAAGGTCTCGCACCCCATCGTGTTCGGCCACGCCGTGAAGATCTTCTACAAGGAAGCCTTCGAGAAGCACAGCAAGCTGTTCGACGAACTGGGCGTGAACGTCAACAACGGCCTGGTCAACCTGTACGACAAGCTGGAAAGCCTGCCGAGCTCCAAGCGCGAAGAAATCATCCGCGACATGCACGCTTGCCACGAGCACCGTCCCGAGCTGGCGATGGTGGATTCGGCCAAGGGCATCTCCAACCTGCACGCGCCCAACGACGTGATCGTGGACGCCTCGATGCCGGCCATGATCCGCATCGGCGGCAAGATGTGGGGCGCCGACGGCCGTCCGAAGGACACCAAGGCCGTGATCCCGGAGAGCACGTTTGCCCGCATCTACCAGGAAATCATCAACTTCTGCAAGACCAACGGCAACTTCGACCCGGTCACCATGGGCACCGTGCCCAACGTCGGCCTGATGGCCCAGCAAGCCGAGGAATACGGCTCGCACGACAAGACCTTTGAAGTGCCCGAAGCCGGCGAAGCCCGCATCGTCGACATCGCCACCGGCGAAGTGCTGCTGGTGCAGAACGTGGAAGAAGGCGACATCTGGCGCATGTGCCAGGTCAAGGACGCGCCGATCCGCGACTGGGTCAAGCTGGCCGTCACGCGTGCGCGCAACTCCGGCATGCCCGCCATTTTCTGGCTGGACCCGTACCGCCCGCACGAAGCCGAAATGATCAAGAAGGTCGAGACCTACCTGAAGGATCACGACACCACCGGCCTGGACATCCAGATCATGTCGCAAGTGCGCGCCATGCGTTACACGCTGGAGCGCGTGATCCGCGGCCTGGACACCATCTCGGTGACCGGCAACATCCTGCGCGACTACCTGACCGACCTGTTCCCGATCATGGAACTGGGCACCAGCGCCAAGATGCTCTCGATCGTCCCGCTGATGGCCGGCGGCGGCATGTACGAAACCGGCGCGGGCGGCTCGGCTCCGAAGCACGTCAAGCAGCTGGTGGAAGAAAACCACCTGCGCTGGGATTCGCTGGGTGAATTCCTGGCTCTCGCCGTGTCGCTGGAAGAACTCGGCATCAAGACCAGCAACGAAAAGGCCAAGATCCTGGCCAAGACGCTGGACGCCGCCACGGGCAAGCTGCTGGACAACAACAAGAACCCGTCGCCCAAGACCGGTCAGCTGGACAACCGCGGCAGCCAGTTCTACCTGGCCATGTACTGGGCCCGGGAGCTGGCGGCACAGACCGACGACGCCGCCCTGGCAGCGCAGTTCGCGCCGCTGGCCAAGCAACTGACCGACAACGAGCAGGTCATCGTTGGCGAGCTGTCGGCCGTGCAAGGCAAGGAAGCCGATATCGGTGGCTACTACAAGCCCGACTTCG
Organism: Cupriavidus sp. CuC1; assembly: GCF_044627735.1. Taxonomy (NCBI): domain Bacteria; kingdom Pseudomonadati; phylum Pseudomonadota; class Betaproteobacteria; order Burkholderiales; family Burkholderiaceae; genus Cupriavidus; species Cupriavidus sp. CuC1. Next base: position 8,339 of record NZ_JBIUHC010000050.1, read on the forward strand.
CCAAGCTGGACATCGTGATGCGCCCCAGCAAGACGCTGAACGCCGCGCTGGCCGCCATCAAGGCTTAATCGATGCAAGCCTGGCCGCCCTGTTTCGCAGGGCGGCCGTCGGCGGCTGCCACGCCTTGGGAAAGGCGAGCCGCCACGGGAGCCCCCGGTACCCGGTAACAGGTACTCGGGGCTCCTGCTATTCCAGCTTGACCCTGCCGTCCTTTGCGAGCCGACGATATTGCGTTATCTCGCCCTGCACGCGCCGGCGGAAATCCTCCGCGTTGCCGCGCATGACCCTGATCGACTGCCGCTGGAACGCCGCTTCCACGGAAGGGTCCAGAAGCACCGCCTGCAACTCCTTTTCCAGCCGTTCCACCACCGCTTGCGGGGTGGCGCGCGGCGCGGCAATCCCGAACCAGAAAGCATTGCTGGGCATGGCGATGCCGATCTCGGCAAAGGTTGGCACAGCCGGATACTGCGGGGAGCGCGTCCCGGCACTGATCGCCAGCGGGCGCAACTTGCCCGACTCGAGGTAAGGCCGGGCAACGGCGATGGGGTCGAGACTCAGGTCGATCTGCCCGCCGATGACGTCGGCGAGGATCTGTGGGCTGCCGCGATAAGACACGGGGGTGATGTCCGCATGCAAGTCGGCCTCGATCATGGCGCCCACGATGTTTTGCGCGGTGCCCGGGCCGGTGGTGCCATAGGTGACGGCGCCCGGATGGGCGCTTGCACGCGCCAGTATGTCCGTGAACGACTTGATGCCAGAGTCCGCACGGGTGGAGAGCATCACCGGAGCCTCCGCGATGATGCCGATCGGCGCCCAGGCGCCTTGCGCCGGGATGGGCAGGCCGGTGCGCAGCGCAGGAAGCATGCTGAACGTGGTGGAACTGGCGAGGAGCAGCGTGTATCCGTCGGCGGGCGCCTTGGCGACCTGCTCGGCGGCGATCATCGTGGCGGCGCCCGGCCGGTTGTCGACCACCACCGGTTGGCCCAGGCGCGTGTTCAGCTTGTCGGCAATCACGCGGGCAATGATGTCGGTGGTGCCGCCCGCCGTGAAGGGGATCACCAGGTGAACGGTCCGCTGTGGGAATTCTTCTGGGACGGCCTGGGGGTTGGGCACCGTGGCCGCCACCAGCATGGAACTGGTGATCAGGCGGCGCAGCGGGTCTAGCGAAAAAAGGAAATCCATGGGCAGGTCAAGTGGCGTCGGGTAGCAGCACCTGCAGGCTGGCGTAAGCAGATAAAGACACCTTGAGCACAAAAAGGAGCTCGGATGTCGGGACTAGATGGCTTTGCCGAGCCATCGCGTTGATTCTACGCCAGATGGTGCGCCGCAGCATGCGTGGTTGGGCGTGCTGTTGGTTGCACTAATCATTTTTCGTGCCATATAATGCGAACCATTCTCATTTAAGTTTGGCCGTGCCAGACACTTCACTACTAGCAAGGGAAGCGATGGCCGCCGCAGAATCCGCGTTACAGCAGCATGTCCATGCCCTCTACAGCGATCACCATCGCTGGCTGCAGGGATGGTTGCGGCGCCAGCTCGGCAACGCGTTTGACGCCGCCGACCTGGCGCAGGATGTGTTTCTCCGCTTGCTCCACCGCGAGCCGTGCGATATCCGGGAGCCGCGCACCTACCTGAGCACCATCGCGCGCGGCCTGGTCATCGAGCACTGGCGCCGCCGGGAGCTTGAGCTGGCCTGGCTGGAGACATTGGCGCAGCTGCCCGCGCCGCAGGCACCGTCGCCCGAGAGCCGTCTGCTCTTCCTGGAAACCCTGATCGCCATCGACCGCATCCTGGATGCGCTGAAGCCGCAGGTGCGCAAGGCATTCCTGTGGGCACAGCTCGAAGGCCTCACCTGCCGGCAGATCGCGGAGCGCCTCGGCGTGTCGCTGGCTACCGCCGAGCGCTATGTCGCGGCGGCGCTGCGCCATTGCTACAGCTTGCGCTTCGGTGGTTGATGCCCGTGAGTGATTCTGCGCTCTGCGACCCAACGGCTACGCCGGGGCCGGAAACCCCGATTCCAGCGCGCATCGTCGACCAGGCCATCAGCTGGACGGTCAAGCTCGACTTCGGCGAGGCCAGCGCCAGCACGCGCAAGGTATTCGCCCAATGGCGCGACGCCAACCCGCTGCATGCGCTTGCCTGGCAGCGCGTGCAGGCACTGCGCGAAGATTTCTCCGCCATGCCGCCGGCGCTGGCGCTGCGTACCCTGCAGGCTGCCGACGCCCGGCGCGGCGCGGGCGGGCTCAAGCGCAGGCAGGTGCTCAAGGTGCTGGCGCTGGCCGGCATCTCGGTGGTCACGGCGGCGAGCGTGCGCGATCTGGCGCCATGGCAGCGCCTGGTAGCCGACGCGAGCACGGCCACCGGCGAGCAGCGCACCGTGCGCCTGATGGATGGCAGCACCATTGTGCTCAACACCGATTGCGCCATCAGTACCGGTCTTGGCAATGAGCGCCGCGTGGTCACGCTGCGGCGCGGGGAGATCCTGGTGACCACGGGCCATGACGATGGCTTTGCTGCCAGCAGTGGCACGGTGCGCCCGTTCTGGGTGCAGACGCCGTTCGGCAGCCTGCGTGCGCTGGGCACGCGCTTTGTGGTGCGGATCGAGGACGAACGCGCGCGCGTCAGCGTGCAGGAGGGCGCGGTCGAGTTGCATCCGGCGGCGGGCGGGGCTAGCGATGTGGCCCGTGCGGGAACGACCTGGTGGCTCGCCAAGGGCAGCAGCATGCCGGCGCCGCCGCTGCCGTTCGAGGCCCACGGCTGGGCCGACGGCGTCATCGCGGGCAAGGACATGCGGCTGGCGGACGTGCTGGCCGAGCTGTCGCGCTACCGCACCGGCCACATTGCCTGTGATCCGCGCGTGGCGGATTTGCGTATCTCCGGCGCCTATCACGTGCGCGACACCGATCGGGTGCTGCGCTTCCTGATGCAGGCGCAGCCCATCACCGTCGTCTATCGCACGCGCTTCTGGGTCTCGGTGGGTCCGGCCGGAGGAAGCTGACCCGATGCCAGCCACGCCCGGAAAGAAATTTGAAAAAGATTGAGGGGATTTCGATTCTCGACCGGCCTACAGCGTAGGAACTCAAATTAAACGCTGCCGGAGAAAGGAATCATGTCTGTCACTCGTTATGCCACTGCCATCGCCGCTGCGCGCCCACCCCGACCCAAGCCGTTCGCGCTCGCCTTGCACCAAGCCATGGTCTGCCTTGCCATGGGCGCAACCGTGGCGCCGCTTGCCGTGAACGCGCAATCGCAGCCAGCCGCGGCGGACGCCGCGCCGACGCTGCCGGCGGTGACGGTCACCGCCGGCGCCGAGGCGCCGGGCGAGCCGCCGCAGCCCTACGCGGGTGGCCAGGTGGCGCGCGGCGGCCGCCTGGGGCTGCTGGGCAACAAGGGCGTCATGGACACGCCGTTCGCCGTCACCAACTACACCGCGCAGCGCCTGGAGGACCAGCAGGCCACCACGCTGGCCGAAGTCCTGAACAGCGATCCGTCCACGCGCTTCACCGGCCAGGTCGGCGGCGTGACCGACTCCTTCTATATTCGCGGCTTCCCGATCAACGAGGGCAACCTGTCAGAGATCGCGTTTGACGGCGTGTACGGCGTGTCGCCTAACTACCATCTGTTTACCGAATACCTGGAGCGGGTCGAAGTGTTGAAGGGGCCGGCCGCCTTGCTGTACGGCATGTCGCCGAACAGCGGCGTCGGCGGCGTGGTCAATGTCGTGCCCAAGCGCGCGCTGGCGACGGACCTGACGCGTTTCACGCTCGACTATGCGTCCGACGCGCAGGTGGGCGGCGCTGTCGACCTGAGCCGCCGTTTCGGTGAAGACCGGGAGTGGGGCATTCGTTTCAACGGCCTGCATCGGCAGGGGCCGACGGCGCTCGACAACCAGAAGTCGCGCGCCGAGGTGGCCGCGCTGTCGCTCGACTACCGCGGCGAGCGCCTGCGGGCGTCGCTCGACCTGATCGAGCAATACCAGTGGGTGGATGCGCCCACGCGGCCGTTCCTGGTCGCAAGTGGGGTGCAGGTACCGTCGGCGCCGGACGGCCGGCGCAATGTCAGCCAGCCCTGGGGCTGGTGGAAGTCCAACGATGTCTCGACGCTGCTGCACGCGGAATACGACCTCACCGACAATGTGACGGTATTTGCCGATGCCGGCGGTACCCGCTCCGACGTGGCTCGCTTGTCCGACCAGACACCAACCATCCTGAATTCGGCCGGCGCCACCTCGTCGGCCGTGCAGAACTGGAAGTTCCAGGTCAACCGATCGAGCTTCGATACCGGCGTCAGGAGCAAGTTCGAGACCGGCCCGGTCAAGCACGCGCTGGCGCTGCAGGCGAACCTGTACATGGACCGTTTCGCCAGTGCGAACGTGTCCGGCACGCCTGTCACGTCCAATATCTATGCCCCCACCGACCGGCCGCAGCAGAACATCGCCGCGCCGCAAAGCGTGCCGAAGGTGTCCGACTCCACGCTGTCGGGCCTGTCGCTGGCCGACACCTTGAGCGTGCTGGACGACCGCTTGCAGTTCACCCTTGGCCTGCGCTACCAGCAGGTCAAGTCGAGCAACTACGCTGCCACCGGCGCGAAAACCGCTTCGTACGACGAAAGCGCCGTCACGCCGCTGGCGGGCATCGTCTTCAAGCCGTGGCACAACGTGTCGCTCTATGCCAACTACGTGGAAGGGCTCAGCAAGGGGGACATCGCGCCGGCCATCGCGTCGAATGCGGGGCAGGTCTTTGCGCCGTACAAGACCAAGCAGCAGGAGGTGGGCGTCAAGCTCGAGTCGGGCAAGGTGATGGCGACCCTGGCCGCCTTCCGCATGACCAAGCCCAGCGGCCAGCTGTTCGGGACGGTCTACGCCATCGAGAGCGAGCAGCGCAACCAGGGGCTGGAGCTGACCGTGTCGGGCCAGGCCTACAAGGGCGTGCGCCTGCTAGGTGGGCTGACCCTGCTTGACGGCGAGCTGACCAAGACCAACAGCGCGGCCACGCGTGGCAACCGCCCCGTGGGCGTGCCTACCGTCATGGCCAACCTTGGCGGCGAGTGGGACCTGCCGTGGGTCCCGGGCCTGACGCTGACCAGCGCGGTCAACTACACGGGCCGCGAGTACGTCAACCAGGCGAACACGCAGCAGGTGCCATCGTGGACAACGGTCGATCTCGGCGCGCGCTACAAGACGTCGGTGTACGGCAAGTCCACGACGTTCCGGGCGGGTTTGTTCAATGCGTTCAACCGGAAGTACTGGTCCGGGGTGGCATCGTACGGCACGATCTCGCTGGGTGCGCCGCGGACCTTCATGGCTTCCATGAGCGTGGACTTCTAAGCATTGACCGCACGACGCCGCGCGCTTGGCAGCGCCTTCGCTTGTCTTGCCCTGGGCTTGGGCGTGGCGCCGGATCCGGTGCTCGCCCAGGCGAGCCCGAGGGGGAGCCAGATGGCGAGCGCAGGCCAGGCGCGGATGTTCGCCATCGCGCCTGGCCCGCTCTACGCGGTCCTCAATCGTTTCGCCAGTGCCGGCGGCATTGATCTTTCCTATGATGCCGCGCTGCTCGGCAACGCCCAAAGCCCGGGATTGAATGGCAGCTATACGGTGCCGGATGGGCTGAGGGCGCTGTTGGCGGGCAGCGGGCTGGAAGCGGTGGAACTGCCGGGAGGCGGATTCACATTGCGCAAGGCTCAGGCTGTCCCTGGCATGCAAGCCGCGCCATTGTTGCCCACGGTGACGATCTTCGGGGCGGCAGCGGCTGCGAGCGAGCTGCCCCCGGCCCTTGCCGGCGAGCAGGTCGCGCGCGGCGCCAGGCTGGGCTTGCTTGGCAACACCGACATCATGGATACGCCGTTCAGCGTCACCAGCTACACCGCCAAGGCAATCGAGGACCAGCAGGCGCGCACGGTCGGCGATATGTTGGCCGTTGATTCGTCCGTGCGCTACGTCAGCCAGCCTGGCGGCATCCTGGACGCCTTCACGATCCGTGGCTTTCCCGTTGGCAATGGCAACTTCGGGGAGATTGCCTTCGACGGCATGTATGGCGTGGCCTCCAACTACCGGGTATCGACCGGCTATATCGAACGGATCGAGCTGATCAAGGGCCCGACCGCCATGCTGGTCGGCATGGCGCCCAGCGGCAGTGTCGGCGGTGGCATCAATATCGTTCCCAAGCGGGCGACCGGTCCCGACCTGACCCAGGTCAGCGCCGACTATGCCGTGTCATCGCAGCTTGGTGGCAACCTTGACGTGAGCCGGCGGTTTGGGGCGGAGCGCCAGTTTGGCATTCGCTTCAATGGCAACTACCGGGCGGGCGACACCAACCTGGACAACCAGTCGCGCAACGCCGGCGCCGGCGCGCTGGCGCTGGACTACCAGGGCGAGCGCCTGCGCGCAACGCTGGATTTCATCGGCCAGCAGGAGAAGATCACGGCGCCATCGCGCCTCTTGCACATCGTTGCCGGCATCAAGGTACCCGATGCGCCCAACGGACGGCGCAATATCTCGCAGCCCTGGGAAAACTCCAGTATCCGCGACCAGTGCCTGCTGGTGCGGGCGGAATACGACATCAGCGACAAGCTCACCTGGTTCATCGCCGGCGGCGGCGGCCGTACCCGGGTGGCCCGGCTCTTTGCCATCACGCCCACCATCATCAACGAGGCCGGCGATATTGCCGTGCTGGACTCGAACTACAAGTTCAACGTAGCCCGCGCCACCGTGGATACGGGCCTGCGCGCCCGCTTCGACACCGGGGCGGTGGGCCATAGCCTGAGCTTCCTCGTCAGTGACTATCGGGACCAGCTGGCGCGCAGCTTCAACAACGCCACGACCACCTCGCTGACAAACCTCTACCAGCCCGTGGCGCTGCCTGCGCAGTCCATCGAGGAGCCTGTCAGCGTGCCGAAGGTTTCCCGGACGCGGCTGTCCGGCGTGGCCCTGGCCGATACGCTGTCGATGCTGGACAAGCGCGTGGAGCTGACGCTGGGCCTGCGCCATCAGCAGGTCAGGTCAAACAATTTCAGTGCCAACGGCGCTATCGCTTCGCGCTACGACCAGGGCGCCTGGACGCCGATGCTCGGCCTGGTGGTAAAGCCCTGGCAACACGTCACGCTGTATGCCAACCGAGCCGAAGGGCTGAGCAAGGGCGACACCGCCCCCGGCAACGCCAGCAATGCCGGCGAGGTATTCGCACCCTACAAGTCAACGCAGCTTGAGTTTGGCGTGAAGGTCGAGCAGGGCGGGATGATGGCGACCATCAGCGCATTCCAGATCGCCAAGGCGAGCGGCCAGATGTCCGGGACGCTGTTCGCCGCGGACGGCGAGCAGCGCAATCGCGGGCTGGAGTTTGGGCTGTACGGGGAGGTGGCGGCCGGGGTGCGGCTGCTGGCCAGCGCCACCGTGCTCGATGCCAGGGTTATCCGCAGCGGCGACCCCGGTTTGGCAGGCAAGACCGCCGTCGGCGCGCCGACGCTGCAAGCCAATCTGGGCGCCGAATGGGATGCCGGCTTCGCGCCCGGCCTGACGCTGGCCGGCAGCCTGGTCTACACGGGCCGGCAATATGTCGACCAGGCCAATACGCAAAGCATCCCGCACTGGACCCGCGTCGACATCGGTGCGCGGTACCGGACCACCGTGGCGCGCAGGCAGACCACCTTCCGCCTCAATGTCCGCAATGTATTCGACAAGCATGACTGGGCGGCGGTCGATGCCTACGGCGGGCTGGCGCAAGCCGAGCCGCGCACGCTGCTGCTTTCGGCGACGATGCGCTTCTGAGAGGCCGTTTTACTTGGCGGCGGCGGATTCCGCGGCGCGCTTGTCGGCATCGCGCAGGCGCTTGACGGCTTTCCCCAGCAGTCCGCCTTCACTATCCGATACCGCTTCTTCCAGCGTGGCCAGAGCGGCCCTGATCTGCGTGCCGTGCGCGTTCGAGTACGCCTGGTCTTCAATCAGCGCGTCGGCTTCCTTGCGCACACGCTTGCCCAGCTTGCGGGCGAACTCGGGATCGAGCTGGCCTTGCGCGGTGGCATTGGCGATGTGGTCGAGAAGGGCGATCAGCCCCGGCGCGGTGGTGGTGGCCGGGACGGCGTCCTCGGTTTTCCTGGGTTTTTTGGGCATAGTTCTTTTCCTCCGGTTGGGGCTCGATTCTAGCGCTAGGGGGAAACCCGAGCCTGCTTCCCAGTATGAAAGATTTGTGACAGCTTGTTGGCGCGAATGGCGGCAACCAGGTCAAGGCAGCGGCAGGAAAAGCGCGGGGCGCCAATGATTTGCTGCGGTGCACACAATAGCACATTGCGGTCGGCATAAAAAAAGGGAGGGGGCACCGCATGTGCCTCCTCCCCTTGGCCGGGCGCCTTGCGGGCGCTCAGACGACCGTGGCCAGCGCCAGGGTCAGCAGCAGCGCGATCACCGAGATGAGCGTTTCGCACACCGACCAGGTCTTGAAGGTCTGGGCCACGGTCATGTTGAAGTACTCCTTGACCAGCCAGAAGCCGCCGTCGTTGACGTGCGACAGGATCAGCGAACCGGCGCCGGTGGTCAGCACCAGCAACTCGGGGCGGGTGCCCGGCACGCTGGCGGCGATCGGCGCGACGATGCCGGCAGCCGTGGTCATGGCCACGGTCGCGGAGCCGGTGGCGATCCGGATCAGCACGGCAACCAGCCAGCCCAGCAGCAGCACCGAGACATGCGCGCCGGTGGCCACGTCGACGATGGCGTTGGAGATGCCCGAGTCGCGCAGCACGCGGCCAAAGCCGCCGCCCGCGCCGACCACCAGCGTGATGATGGCGGTGGGCGCCACGCACTCGTTGGTGAACTTGAGGATGTTTTCCCGGGTAAAGCCGCGGCGCTTGCCGAAGGTGTAGAAGCTCACCAGCGCGGCAATCAGCAGCGCGATCACCGAGTTGCCGATCAGCTTGAGGAAGTCGTTGGCAAAGCTCTTGGGCGTGGTGATGAGGTCGGCCCAGCTGCCGATCAGCATCAGGATCACGGGCAGCAGGATGGTGAACAGCGTGATGCCGAAGCCCGGCAGGTCATGCGAGGCCTGGACGCGTTCGTCTTCCTCGGTGAACTGCACGGCCAGCGGATTCACATCCGGCAGCGTCACGTAGCGGGTCATCAGCTTGGCGAACAGCGGGCCGGCGATGGCCGCGGTGGGAATGCCCACGATCAGCGCGTACAGGATGGTCTTGCCGATGTCCGCCTTGTAGGCGGTCACGGCCAGCAGCGCGGCAGGGTGCGGCGGGATCAGCCCGTGCACCACCGACAGGCCGGCCACCATCGGGATGCCCACCAGCACCATGGAGGTGCCGGTACGCTTGGCCACGTTGAAGGCGATCGGCACCAGCAGCACAAAGCCCACTTCGAAGAACACGGGCAAGCCGACGATAAAGGCGATGGTCACCATGGCCCAGTGCACGTTCTTCTCGCCGAAGGCGTCGATCAGCGTGCGCGCGATGCGCTCGGCGCCGCCGGACTCCGCCATCATCTTGCCGAGCATGGTGCCCAGGCCCACCACCAGCGCGATGTGGCCAAGGGTGCCGCCTACGCCGGCCTCGAACGATTTGACGATGTCGCCCATCGGCATGCCCACGGCAAAGCCGAGCAGGACCGAGACGACCACCAGGGTGATAAAGGGATTGAGCTTGAATTTCGCGATCAGCACGACCAGTGCGATCACCGCGATCAACGCGTACAGCAATAGGGTGGTTCCGGTTACGGCGCCCATGTTGTCTCCTTTGTGCGAGGTCCGCCGGGCCTCCGGCGGGGCTCCCTCGCGTCCGCTATGAAAAGGGCCGCGCTAGCGGCGGCCGGTTCTGGTTTTGGTGGCTGGCTGGCCAGGGATCAGGCAGCCGGCTTCTTGTAGGCAATGCAGTCCACTTCAACCTTGCAGTCCACCACCATGCTCGACTGCACGCAGGCGCGCGCGGGCGGGTTGGCGCCGAAGTACTCCTTGAAGATCTTGTTGAACGACGCGAAGTCGCGCGCGTCGTCCAGCCACACGCCGCAGCGCACGATGTGCTCGGTGCCATAGCCGGCTTCGGCGAGGATGGCCAGCACGTTCTTGATCGCCTGGTGGGTCTGCGCAACGATGCCGCCGTCGATCACCTCGCCGGCCACCATCGGCACCTGGCCGGAGACGTAGAGCCAGCCGTCGGCCTGCACGGCACGGGAAAAAGGCATGTGCTGGCCGCCGGTACCGGCGCCGCCCTCGACGCCAAATCGTTTGATATCCATGGAGACTCCTGAAGCAGATTGCTGATTGCAGATTCGGTTGTTACTGTTGCGCCCGCACGGGCTCGGTGAAGCTGGCCCCGGCAGGCTTGCTGCGCGCGAGGAAGCGGCCGGCCCGCGTGCCGGTGGGCTTGCGCTGCTGCCACGACAGCTCGCCGTTGACCCACACTGCAGCGATGCCCTCGGCCGGCTGCATGGGATCGGTGAAGCTGGCCGCATCGCGGATGGTGGCGGCGTCGAACAGGACCAGGTCGGCCCAGTAGCCTTCGCGGACAAAGCCGCGCCCGGCCAGGCCGAAGCGTTCGGCCGACAGGCCGGTCATCTTGTTGATCGCGACAGTGAGCGGGAACAGTTCGCGGTCGCGGGCGTAGTGGCCCAGCACGCGCGGGAAGGCGCCCCACAGGCGCGGGTGCGGCAGCGGATCGTTGGGCAGCCCGTCGGAGCCCACTACCGTGGCGGGATGGCTCAGGATGCGGTCCACGTCCGCGTCTTCCATGCAGTGATAGACCGCGCCGGCCGGCTGCAGGCGGCGCGCGGTGTCTTCGAGCCCGAGCTCCCACTCGGCCGCGATATCGGCCAGCAAGCGCCCGCCCATCTCGGGGTGCGGCTCGGACCACGTCACCATGATGTCGAAATCGCTGGTGACCTGCTTGAGGTCGAGCGTGGAGGAACTGGCGGTGTAGGGATAGCAATCGCAGCCCACCGGCTGCCAGCGTTGCGCGCGCTCCAGCGCGTCCAGCACTTCCCCGCTGCGGCCCCAGTTGTCCAGGCCGGCGCACTTCATGTGCGAGATCACCACCGGCACGCGCGCATGGCGCCCGATGCGGAAGGCTTCATCCATCGCCTCCAGGATGTCGGCGAACTCGCTGCGCAGGTGGGTGGCATAGAGCGCGCCGGCATGCGCCAGCGGCTCGGCCAGCGCCAGCACTTCGTCGGTGGTGGCGGCGAACGCATTGGCATAAGCCAGGCCGGTGGACAGGCCGATCGCGCCATGGTCGAGCGCTTCTTCCAGTTGCGCACGCATCGCCGCGATCTCGGCCGGGGTGGCTGTGCGGTCCAGCCGGTCCATATGGTTGCTGCGCAGCGCCGTATGGCCGACCAGCGCGGCCACGTTCACGGCGGGCCGCGCCGCCTGCACGGCTTCGGCATAGGCGGCGAAGTCCGGGTAGCAAAAGGCGTCGGCGGTGCCCAGCAGGTTCATCGGGTCGGGTGGCTCGCCGCGCAGCGTGACGGGCGCCGCGCTGATGCCGCAGTTGCCGACGATCACGGTGGTGACGCCTTGCGACAGCTTGGGGGTCATCTCGGGCTGGCGAACCACGTTGGTGTCGTCGTGCGTGTGCACGTCGATAAAGCCCGGCGCCAGCACCAGGCCTTCGCCTTGCACCACATGCGCGGCGCTGCCGGGGTCGATGGCATCGGCGCCATCTTCCAGCATGGCGATGCGCGCGATGCGCCCGGCGCGCAGCGCCACGTCGGCCAGGCGCGCCTCGGCGCCGGAGCCGTCGATCAGGGTCACGCCGCGGATGAGGGTATCGAACAGTTCAGGCATGGTCAGTCTCCGAGCGGCTGGCGGCTATCGGTGGCGCCAGTGCCGCGGTGCGCGTCGAGCACGTACTTGAGCCGGCGCAGGTTGTCCTGGCTCTGGTCTTGCTGCAGCAGGGCGAGCTGGGTGGCCAGCACGTCCATTACCAGCAGCATCGCGTAGCGCGAGGCCGAGGGCTTGAAAATGAAATCGGTTTCCAGCGTGCGCACCGGCAGCAACACGTCGGCACGCGCCGCCAGCGGCGAGCCCAGCGCGGTCACGGCCACCAGTTTCGCGCCGTATTCGCGTGCGATATCGCAACTGGCCAGCATCTCGGGCACGTTGCCCGTGGCGGAGAACGCAAGCACGACATCGTCCTTGTGCAAGGTGGCTGCCACCATCTTCTGCAGCAGCGCGTCCTGGTAGGTGGCCACGGGACGGCCAAGGCGGGCCAGCCGGTAACGCGCCTCGTCGGCCATGAAGGACGAGCCGCCGCCCATGCCAAAAGCGTAGACCATGCGCGCCTTCAGCAACAGGTGCGCCGCACGCTCCATATGGTCGGGATCGATCAGCTTGCGATTGACCTCAAGAGAGTCCAGGATATCCGCATGAATGCTGTCGGCCAGCGTGGCAGGGGACGGCTCCGCCGCGCGGGCGACTTCCGCCTGCAGGAAGCGCTGGCCCACGGCCGTGGCTTGCGCCAGGCGCAGCTTGAGGTCGCGCACATCGCGGCAGCCGATGGCCTTGGCAAAGCGGGTCACGCTGGCCTCGCTCACCCCGGCCTGGCGCGCCAGCTCGTTGATGCTGGTGGCGGCGGCGCCCGCCAGGTCCTGCAGGATCACCTGGGCGACCTTCTGCTCGGCCAGGCGCAGCGTCGGGCCACGCTCGGCGATGCGGGTCAGGATGTCGAAGGGCGCGGACATGGTTGGCGGGTCAGTGGTGGAGGCGAGCCGTCCCGGGGGCGCAATGTCGTCCCGGAGCCAGCTTTGAATGTTACTTTATAACAATGGTGAAATATCGTAATTTCAAGGCTATCATTACGTCAATCGGAATTTTGCAGGATGATGACAGCATGCGTGAAATAAAGTACCAAGCCGGCACGATCGATCCGCTCAACAAGGCGCTGGGCAAGCTCGACGCCCCGCTGGCACCCGACGAAGCCGGCCAGGTGGGCTGGCAATTGCTGGCCGAAGACCTCAGCCTGCCGGCCGCCGTGCTGTATGAAGAACGCCTGGCGCATAACCTGGAGTGGATGCGCCGCTTCATGGGTGAGTACGGCGTGCAGTTGGCGCCGCATGGCAAGACCACCATGGCGCCCAAGCTGTTCGCGCGCCAATTGGCCGCCGGCGCCTGGGGCATCACGCTGGCCACCGCGCACCAGACCGCCGCCGCGTACGCGCACGGCGTGCGGCGCGTGCTGATGGCCAACCAGCTGGTGGGCCGGCGCAATATGGAAATCGTGGCCGACCTGCTGCGCGATCCGGATTTCGAGTTCTTTACGCTGGTGGATTCGGCGGCGCTGGTGGACCAGCTGGGTTCGTACTTCAGCGCGCGCGGCCAGAAGCTGCAGGTCCTGCTGGAGCTAGGCGTGCCAGGCGGGCGCACCGGCGTGCGCGACGCGCAGCAGCAAGAAGCGGTGCTCGCGGCGCTGGCGCGCTGGCCCGGCGTGCTGTCGCTGGCCGGCGTGGAAATCTACGAAGGCGTGCTCCAGGAAGAGGCCGACATCCGCGACTTCCTGCGGCGTACCGTGGCGGTGACGCGCGAGCTGTTCGCGGCCGGCCGCTTTGGCCGCAGCCCGGTGGTGATGTCCGGCGCGGGCTCGGCCTGGTACGACGTGGTGGCGGAGGAGTTCGCCCGCACCGACATCGGCGCGCCGATCGACATCGTGCTGCGCCCGGGCTGCTACCTCACGCATGACGTGGGCATCTACCGCGCCGCGCAAAAACGCATTCTTGCCAGCAACCCGGTCGCGCAGAAGATGCGCGAGGGCCTGTTGCCGGCCTTGCAGTTGTGGGCCTATGTGCAATCGATTCCCGAGCCGGAGCGCGCCATCATCGGCATGGGCAAGCGCGATGCCGCCTTCGATGCGGGCATGCCGATCCCGGCGCAGGTTTACCGGCCCGGCGCGAGCGCGCCGGTGGCGGTGCCCGCGCACTGGGAGGTGACGGGCATGATGGACCAGCACGCTTACCTGGCGATCCGCCCGGGCGACGATGTCCAGGTCGGCGACATGGTGGCCTTTGATATTTCCCATCCATGCCTTACCTTCGACAAGTGGCGCCACATTCCGGTGCTCGACGGCGACCTGCGCGTGATCGATCTCGTGCAGACGTTCTTCTGAGCGGCGCCGCACGCAGCAGCAACGACAGCAACGACAGCTACAACAGTGACAACTGGGGACGCTTGCACCATGAGCATCGACATTCTCGCCTTCGGCGAAGCGCTGGTTGAGTTCAACCAGCAGCCCGACGATCCCGCGCGCTACCTGCAGGGCTTTGGCGGCGACACTTCCAATTTCTGCATCGCCGCGGCGCGCCAGGGCGCCCGCGCCGGCTATATCAGCGCGGTGGGCGAGGACACCTTCGGCGAGCGGCTGCTGGCGCTGTGGACGCAAGAGCGGGTGGATACCCGCCACGTGCGCATCGACGCGGGCTCGCCCACCGGCGTGTACTTCGTCACCCACGACGCGCACGGCCACCGCTTCGACTACCTGCGCAGCGGCTCGGCGGCCAGCCACTACAGCCACGAGAACCTGCCCCACCATGCCATTGCCGAGGCGCGCTACCTGCACGTGTCCGGCATCAGCCTGGCCATCAGCACCAGCGCCTGCGATGCCGGCCTGGCGGCGATGGAGCATGCGCGCAAGGCGGGGTGCAAGGTCACGCTCGACACCAACCTGCGCCTGCGCCTGTGGACCCTGGCGCGGGCGCGCGGCATCATGCGCGAGGCCTTCGCGCTGACCGATGTGTGCCTGCCGAGCTGGGACGACATCACCGTGCTGACGGGCCTCAATGACCGCGACGCCATCGTCGACTACCTGCTGGGCTGCGGCATCGGGCTGGTAGCGCTGAAGCTGGGCGAGGAGGGCGCGTATGTGGCCACCCCCGAGGCGCGCACGCTGGTGGCGCCGTACCCGGTGCGCCCGGTGGATGCGACCGGTGCCGGCGATTGCTTTGGCGGCAGTTTTGTCGCGCGGCTGGCCGGCGGCGACGATCCCTTCGAAGCCGCGCGCTACGCCAACGTGGCGGCCGCGCTGTCCACCACCGGCTACGGTGCCGTGGCGCCCATCCCATCCACCGAAACCGTGCTGGCGCGAATGGCGCAGTCGGTTTCCGTGATCGCCTGATTCCCAAGCTTCAAGCGCTTAAGCTCAACCGTCCGACCTGACCGAAGATCCACTGCCATGCAAACTCAATCTCCCTCGCTGATCGAACGCCTTGTTAACGTGCCGGTGATCCCGGTGCTCGAGTTCTCCTCCGTGGACGAAGCCCTGCATGTGTCCGAAGCCCTGATCGGCGGCGGCCTGCCGGTGCTGGAGATCACGCTGCGCACGCCCGTGGCGCTGGAAGCCATCAAGGCGGTGGCGGCAGCCTTCCCGCAAGCCTGCGTGGGCGCGGGCACGGTGCTCACGGCGGCCGACCTGAAAGCCGTAAGCGATGCCGGCGCGCGGTTCGCGGTGTCGCCCGGGCTCACGCCGGCGCTGGCCGTGGCCGCGCAGGGCGCGGGCGTGGCGCTGTTGCCTGGCGTCGCCACCGCCAGCGAGGCGATGGCCGCGATGGAAGCCGGTTTCAAGTTCCTGAAGTTCTTCCCGGCGGAGGCGTCGGGCGGGGTGCCGATGCTCAAGTCGCTGTACGGGCCGTTCGCGCAACTGCGCTTTTGCCCCACGGGCGGCATCGACCTTGCCCGCGCGCCAACCTATCTCGCGCTGCCCAATGTGGTTTGCGTGGGCGGCTCCTGGGTGGTGCCCAAGGATGCCGTGGCCAAGGGCGACTGGGCGCGGGTGCGCACGCTGGCGCAGGAGGCTGCTGCGCTGCGCAAGTCCGTCTGAAGCCCCAAGGGGAAGCCCCAGGCGTCGGACAAAGGCGGATAGCGGGACGCCGTGCCAGGTTGTAAGCTTGGCATATCCCGACGGTTGGAGGCAGCATGACTGTGCAATTGGCGGGCCCGGCGCCGGGGAGCATGGCAGGCTCCCGGGGCCGCGGCGCGATGCTGGCCCACTGGCTCGGCCGTGCGCTGATCTGCGCGTTTGTCCTGTTTGCCGAGGGTTGCGCCAGCCTGCCGAAGGATGTGCCGCGCGAGCAGAGCGCAGCCCTGGCCGATCCGTCGACTACCGCCCTCGGGCGGCTGGTTGCGCAGAGCTCGCCCGATCCGGCGCTTTCCGGCTTTCACGTGATCGCCTCTGGCGAAGAAGCCTACGGCACGTTGATTTCGCTGGCCGACCATGCCACGCGCACCCTGGACCTCCAGTACTACATCATCGAGGCCGACGAGTCCTCCCGCGAGATCCTGCGCCACGTGCGCGCTGCCGCCGAGCGGGGCGTGCGCGTACGCGTGCTGGTGGACGACCTGCATAGCGACGGCGAGGATCGCGCCTTCCTGCGCTTCGCTGGCCATCGCAATATCGAAGTGCGCATGTTCAACCCGTTTCCGGCGGGGCGCTTCTCCAAGCTGACGCGGATGCTCTCGTCCGCCACCGATGTCCGGCGCCTCAACCGCCGCATGCACAACAAGGCCTTTATCGCCGACAACGCGCTGGCCATGACAGGCGGGCGAAATGTCGGCAACGCCTACTTCCTGCGCGCCCCGGACACGAATTTCGTCGACCTTGACGTGATCGCCGCCGGCCCCGCGGTACGGCGGCTCTCTGCCGCGTTCGACCGATACTGGAACAACCCGCTGGCCGTGTCGGTGGAAACGCTGGCGACGGTGGCGGAGGCGGCGGACGCGGCCTCCGCCACCGCCGCCAGCGCGGCGCGGCCCGAGCAGGCCCTGGTCGATCCCCAGGCCGAAAGCAAGCGCATCGAAGCACAGGGCATGACGCCTCCCGGCAAGATCGATGCGCGGGACAGCTTCCTCGGCCGCCAGTTCACGGCTGGGGGCAAGCTGGCCCTCGAATGGGCTTCGGCAAGCGTCATGGTCGACGCGCCGAGCAAAGCCGCGCCGGACCAGGCGCCTGCCGCCGGTGAGACCATGAGCGAGGAGTTGGGACGCATGTTGAGCGGGGCGAGCCAGGAGGTGATCCTGATTTCCCCGTATTTCATCCCGGGCGACCGTGGGGTGGCGTGGATGGCGGATCTGGTCAAGCGGGGCGTGCAGGTGCGGGTGCTGACCAATTCGCTGGCCGCGACCGATGCGCCCATCGTCCATGTGGGCTACCGGCGCTACCGGCCCGACCTGCTGCGCGCGGGCGTGGAGCTGCATGAGCTCAAGTCGCGGCCCGGCCGGCCGCAGAAAATCATCGGGGATTACACGTCGTCGCAGGCCAGCCTGCATGTGAAGGCGGCCGTTGCTGATCGGACCAACCTGTTCGTGGGATCGATGAACTTCGACCCGCGCTCGGCCAGCCAGAACACGGAGACGGGGCTGATCATCCATAGCCCCAAGCTGGCGCAGCAAGTCGCGAAGCTGTTCGCCGGGGCGATCGACGACAACAGCTACCTGGTGCGCTTGTCCGATCAGGGCGCTTTGCAGTGGGTGGACGGCAAGGGGGATAAGGCGGTGGTGCTCGATACCGAGCCGGATACCACCTGGCAGAAGCGTTTGTGGATCGACGTACTGGCGCCGTTCACGCCGGAGCAGTTGCTGTGATGCCGCGGAGCGCCATGCCTGGCGCTCCGTTGCCGGCAGCGCATCTTACTTACTGCGATCGGCTGCGCCTTCCAGTTTTTGGCCACCCTTCTGAATATCCTGGCCCAGGCCGGCCATGGTGTTGCAGCCAGCCAGCAGGGTGGCAAACAGAACGCAGAAGATCCATCCTTTTTTCACGCCAGACTCCTTTCGGTCATTGAATTCGCCGCAATTCTACCGTTGTCGCGACACTCTATTGAAGCACGATACGTGCCATTTTGTAACCGATCGTGCCAGGACGGCGGCACACCCTAGGCGAGCAATTCACTTGAACGTACGCAGATTGCGGCATGTGTCTGCGCCAGCCAGTGGGCCGGGAAGGGCTGCGCCAGCAAGTAGCCCTGTATGGCACAGCAGCCCCAGCGGCGTACTTCGGCCAGTTGGTGCCGCGTTTCGATGCCTTTGGCACAGACTGGCAAGCCAAGGCGCCGTGCCTGCTCGCAGGCGGCTTGCAGGCGCGCGGCGGCGCCGGCCTGGTCCGGCTTGCCTGGCTGGTCGGTGCTGCCGATGCAGCGCGCGTTGAATGTGAGCAAGTCAGGTTGCAGCCGCTCGAGGGTTGCCGTGCCACCGGGCGCGTCGGCGAAGTCGCTCAGGGCAAAGCGCAGGCCCGCGCCGCGCAGCGTGGCGAGCTTGGCGGCCGCAACATGGTCGTCGGCGAGCAAGGCCTCGCCGGGAATTTCAAGGCAGATCCTTGCCGGGTCGAGCTTGCGTGCCGCCAGGGTACGCAGCAAGGTATCGATCAGCGGGATGCCGTGCAACTGGGCGCTGGAAACCAGCAACGACAGTTCCACCGGGGCGGCGACGCCGGGGCAGTCCAGCATGGGTAAGGCGTGTTCCATCAACCAGCGTGCCACCTCGCCCATCATGCCAAGCGACTCCAGCGCGGGCAGGAAGTCCTGCGGCGCAACACGCCCCAACTCAGGGCTCTGCCAACGCAGCCGCGCCGTGTAGCCGGTCACGCACCCCGTGGCCAGCGATGCCCTTGCCTGCAGGTTCAGCGCGATCTGCCCGCGCGCCAAGGCATACGGCAGGGCGGCCAGGATCGGTGCGGAAAGTGACGCGGGCGTGGCAACGGCACTGCCGGCAACGCCGTCGCCGCCGCGTTTGCGCACGCGCAGCATCGCGTCATAGGCTTCCTGGAGGCTACGCTCCGCCGGCTTGTCGGGTTCGTCCAGCGCCACGCCAATGCTGCTGGACAGGAACAGCTCGAACCCGCCCTGCACGAATGGCCGCGCCAGGCCCGCGGCCACGGTGCGCGCCAGGCGCAGCGCCGCTGCCCCGGGATCGGTTGTGGGCTGTAGCTGTGGGGGCAGCGGCACGGCCGCGCCGAGGTCCGCCTGGCCCAGCCAGCTCACTTCGGCCGTCAGCGCCAGCGCGGCTACGCGCGCCGCGACCTGCGTGCGCAGCCGCGTCGATAGCTCGGCGCCGAGCGATTCGCTGGCGTGGGTAAAGCGGTCGAGGTGGATCACCAGCACCACGAAGCGCCGCTCCGTGGCCAGCGACTGCTGCCGCCGCGCCATCAGGGCAGCCGCGAAGTCGCTTCTTACATGGGGGTCGACCTCCGGCGAGCGGACGGCATCGTCTGCGTCTGGATGCATGGGGGGTCCCTGTGGGCAGCATGAATTCGCCGCACGGTGGCATGAGCGCGGCCAGGCCAAGCCTTGACCGCGGCGACCGCCGTGCCATCCGCGCGCCGGCTCGGGGATCAGGCCCTCAAGCCGGTGTCAGGCACGGCACGGCACAGTGAAGATCATACGGGAGAGCGGGCGCCGCCCGAAGCGTGGCGGATACAGGGATAGTGCGGATTCGCCGGGGCTTGACGCAGATCAAGTTTCGGCGGCAGGCGGGTTTGGGGGTCAGCCGGTGGTCTCGGCGTCGGCGCCGTCGTCGGGCAGCACGCGCGACGCCAGTACCTTGTCGATGCGCTTGCCGTCCATGTCCACGATCTCGAACTTCCAGTCGCCCCAGCGCACGGTGTCGCCGGTCTGCGGAAGGCGGCCCAGCAACAGCAGCAACATGCCGGACAGCGTGTGGTAGCGCTCCTTGTCCTCTTCCGGCACTTGGCGCAGGCCAATGCGGTCTTTCAGTTCGGGGATGGGAATGAGGCCGTCGAGCAGCCAGGAGCCGTCCTCGCGCTGCACGGCCCATTCCTCGCCCACGCCATCCTGCTTGAACTCGCCGGTGATGGCTTCGATCAGGTCCTGCAGCGTCACCAGGCCCAGCACCTCGCCGTATTCGTCGATGACAAAGGCGATCTGGCCGCCGGAAACGCGGAAATTCTCCAGCAGTTCCATGCCGGTCACGCTCTCCGGCACGAAAACCGGGGGCTGCGCCACGGTGGCGAGATCGGTCGGCTCGCCGCGCAGGCGGCGCGCCAGCAACTGGCGGGCGCTCACCACGCCCAGCATGTCGTGCATGCCGCCGCGCACCACCGGGAAGCGCGAGTGATCGGACTCTTCGATGCGGCGCAGGTTTTCTTCCAGCGGGACTTCCACGTCCAGGCAGACCACATCGCCGCGCGGCACCATCAGCGAGGTGAGCTGGCGGTCGTCCAGGCGGAACACATTGCGCACCATGGTGTGCTCGTGCTGCTCGATGACGCCGGCCTCCGAGCCTTCCACCAGCAGGGCATGGATCTCTTCTTCGGTCACCGCCGGGCCGCGGCCGCTTTTCACGCCAAGCATGCGCAGCACCAGCCGGGTTGAGCTGGAGAGCAGCTTGACGAACGGGGTGGAGGCCAGCGCCAGGAAGGAAATCGGGCGCGAGACCAGGCGCGCGATGGTTTCGGGGGCCATCTGGCCGAGGCGCTTGGGCACCAGTTCGCCCAGCACGATGGAGAAATAGGTCAGGCCGGCCACCACGATGGTGGTCGCCACCCAGCCGGCGGTCGAGGCCTGCATGCCAAAGCCCTGCAACCAGGCGCCGAGCGGCTGCGCCAGGGTGGATTCGCCAACGACGCCGTTGAGCACGCCAATGGAGGTGATGCCGATCTGGACGGTAGACAGAAACCGGGTGGGATCCTCGCCCAGCTTGATCGCTTCGATCGCGCCGCGGTCGCCTTCCTCGATGCGCCGCTGCAAGCGGGCTTTGCGGGCCGTCATCAAGGCGATCTCAGACATCGCGAACAGGCCGTTGATCAGAATCAGCGCCAGTAATATGGCAATTTCCATCAGGGTGCGCGCCCTGTGCGCGCAGGAGTTATCGAGGGCCAAAGCATAACATTGCTGTGTGTCAGGGCCGCTGCGGGCTTCCCGGGAATGGCATGCCCATGGCCCTGCGTCACTTTGCGCTGATCGCGCCTGCGCCGGGGGCAGCGCGGAAACCGAACGATTCCCCCGTTCGAAAACACGACGTTCGAGACGGTGCAAGTCGGGACCCGTCCGGCTCCCTTGCCTGAAAATACTCCATATCTCCTTGATATAAAAAGAAAAAAAGCTTGTCTCCAGGATCTGGCACAGCGGTTGCGATACAGAGACCGAACCACCGTGCCATGCGGTGCGTTTGGCAACGGCGCTGCCTGGCAGCCGCCGTGAACGCTGACAAAGCAAGGAGACAAGCATGGAAGTGCAATCACAAGTCCAGGTGATGGGCATCGACGCCGGCGGCACGATGACCGACACCTTCTTTGTGCGCGGCGACGGGCGGTTCGTCGTCGGCAAGGCGCAAAGCAACCCGGAAGACGAATCCCTGGCCATCTTCAACTCCTCGGAGGACGCGCTTGCGCACTGGCAGCGCGGGGTCGACGACGTGTATCCCGAACTGCTGACCTGCGTGTACTCGGGCACCGCGATGCTCAATCGTGTGGTGCAGCGCAAGGGGCTGGCCGTGGGCCTGATGGTGAACAAGGGCTTCGAGCACGTCCATTCGATGGGGCGGGCCATCCAGAGCTACCTGGGATACGCGCTGGAGGAGCGTATACATCTCAATACGCATCGCTACGACGAACCGCTGGTGCCCCTGTCACGCACCCGCGGCGTGACCGAACGCACCGATGTGCAGGGCGAGATCGTGATTCCGCTGCGGGATAGCGAGGTGCGTCAGGCGACACGTGAGCTGGTGGCGGCCGGGTCCCAGGCCATCGTGATCTGCTTTCTGCAATCGCACAAGAACGGTACCAGCGAGCAGCAAGCGCGCGATATCACGCGCGATGAACTCAAGAAGCTGGGTGCCGATATCCCGGTGTTCGCCTCGGTGGATTACTACCCGCAGCGCAAGGAAAGCCACCGGATGAACACCACGGTGCTGGAGGCGTACGCGGCCGAGCCTTCGCGGCAGACCCTCAAGAAGGTCAGCGACCGGTTCAGGAAGCACGGCGCCAGGTTCGACCTGCGGGTGATGGCCACCCACGGCGGCACCATCAGCTGGAAGGCCAAGGAACTGGCGCGCACCATCGTATCCGGCCCGATCGGCGGCGTGATCGGCTCCAAGCTGCTCGGCGAAACCCTTGGCTATGACAATATCGCCTGTTCCGACATCGGCGGCACTTCGTTCGACATGGCGCTCATCACCAAGGGCAACTTCGCCATCGCCGCCGATCCCGATATGGCGCGGCTGGTGCTGTCCTTGCCCCTGGTGACGATGGACTCGGTGGGCGCCGGCGCGGGCAGCTTCGTGCGGCTTGATCCCTACAGCGGCGCCATCAAGCTCGGCCCGGACAGCGCGGGCTACCGCGTCGGCACCTGCTGGCCGGAGAGCGGGCTGGACACGGTGTCGGTCTCCGATTGCCATGTGGTGCTGGGCTACCTCAATCCCGACAACTTCCTTGGTGGTGCCATCAAGCTGGACGTGGAGCGGGCGCGGCAGCATATCAAGGCGCAGATCGCCGATCCGCTGGGCTTGTCGGTGGAGGACGCGGCAGCGGGCGTGATCGAACTGCTCGACCTGCAACTGCGCGAGTACCTGCGATCCAACGTCAGCGCCAAGGGCTACAACCCGACCGAGTTCGTGTGCTTTTCCTACGGCGGCGCGGGGCCGGTCCATACCTATGGCTACACGGAAGGCCTGGGCTTCAAGGACGTGATCGTGCCGGCGTGGGCGGCGGGCTTTTCGGCATTCGGCTGCGCCTGCGCGGACTTCGAGTACCGCTATGACAAGAGCGTCGACCTGGCGCTGCCGCAGGACGCCGCCGATGCGGACAAGGCCCAGGCGGCCCAGACCATCCAGAAGGCGTGGTCGGACCTGGCCACCAAGGTGATCGAGGAGTTCAAGATCAACGGCTTCAAGGCCGAAGACGTGATCCTGCGCCCGGGTTACCGCATGCAGTACATGGGCCAGCTCAACGACCTGGAAATCAGCTCGCCGATCGCCAATGCCGCCACGGCGGGCGATTGGGACCAGATCGTCGATGCCTTCGAGGAAACCTATGGCCGCGTGTACGCCAGTTCTGCGCGTTCTCCCGAGCTGGGTTTCTCCGTCACCGGCGCCATCATGCGCGGCATGGTGATCACCCAGAAGCCGGTGCTGCCGGAAGACCCGGAAAGCGGCCCGACGCCGCCCCCGCAAGCCCGCCTGGGCACGCGCCCGCTGTATCGCCAGAGAAAGTGGCATGACGCGGTGCTGTGGAAGATGGAAGCGCTGCAGCCCGGCAACACCATCATCGGGCCCGCCATCATCGAGTCGGACGCGACCACCTTTGTGGTGCCCGAGGGCTTTGCCACCACGCTCGACAAGCATCACCTCTTCCATCTCAAAGAAGTGAAGTAAGGAGACCAGCCATGAATATGATGTCCAGCAAGGAAGTCGGGCTCGCCGACCTGCTCAAGACCGGCGAGACGCTCAAGCAGTTCCGCGACGCCATCCTGGAGCGTACGGCCAACACCGGCCACTACAACGGGCTTACGCGCCTGGCATTCCGCGAACGGGACCCGATCCGCTACGAGAAGCTTTTCTCCAAGCTGCGCGGCGGCCTGGTGCACGCCCGTGAAACGGCCAAGAAGATCGCCGCCAGCCCGATCGTCGAGCAGGAAGGGGAGCTGTGCTTCACGCTCTACAACGCCGCGGGCGACTGCGTGCTGACTTCCACCGGGATCATCATCCACGTCGGTACGATGGGGGCCGCGATCAAGTACATGATCGAGAACGATTGGGAGACCAATCCCGGCATCCATCCCGGGGATATGTTCACCAACAACGATTGCACGATCGGCAATGTCCATCCCTGCGATATCGCCACCATCGTGCCGATCTTCGCGCATGGCAAGCTGGTGGGCTGGGTGGGCGGCGTGACCCACGTGATCGACACCGGCGCGGTGACGCCGGGGTCCATGTCCACCGGGCAGGTGCAGCGCTTCGGCGACGGCTACATGATCACCTGCCGCAAGACCGGCGTGAACGACACCCCGCTGCGCGACTGGCTGCATGAAAGCCAGCGCTCGGTACGCACGCCGAAATACTGGATACTCGACGAGCGCACCCGCATCGCCGGCTGCCACATGATCCGCGACCTGATCGAGGAGGTGATCGAGGACGAAGGGCTGCAAGCCTACGAGGAGTTTGCCTACGAGGTGATCGAGGAAGGGCGCCGCGGCCTGCAGACGCGCATCAAGGCTATGACCCTGCCGGGCAAGTATCGCAAGGTGGCCTTTGTCGACGTGCCGTACAACCACCCCGACGTGCAGACCTCGTCGGCCTTCGCCAAGCTCGATTCGATCATGCATTCGCCGGTGGAAATGGAAATCCGCAAGGACGGTTCGTGGCGCCTGGATTTCGAAGGCGCGAGCCGCTGGGGCTGGCATTCTTATAACGCCCACCATGTGGCCTTTACCAGCGGTATCTGGGTGATGATGACGCAAACGCTGGTGCCCACGCAGCGCATCAACGACGGCGCCTATTTCGGCACGGAGTTCCATCTGCCCAAGGGCACCTGGATGAACCCGGACGACCGCCGTACCGGCCATGCCTATGCCTGGCACTTCCTGGTCTCGGGCTGGAGCGCGATGTGGCGCGGTTTGTCGCAGGCCTACTTCAGCCGCGGCTACCTGGAAGAGGTCAACGCCGGCAACGCCAACACCTCCAACTGGCTGCAGGGCGGCGGCATCAACCAGGAAGGCGAGATCCACGCCGTCAACAGTTTCGAGGCTTCGTCGTGCGGCACCGGCGCCAGCGCCATCAAGGACGGCCTCAACCACGCCGCGGCGATCTGGAACCCGGAAGGCGATATGGGGGACATCGAAATCTGGGAAATGGCCGAGCCCCTGCTTTACCTGGGACGCAACGCCAAGGCCAATTCCGGCGGCTATGGCAAGTATCGGGGCGGCTGCGGCTTCGAGACGCTGCGCATGGTGTGGAAAGCGCAGGACTGGACCATGTTCTTCATGGGCAACGGTTATATGAACAGCGACTGGGGCCTGATGGGCGGCTATCCCGCAGCTACCGGCTACCGCTTCGAGGCCCACAAGACCGGCCTGAAGGAGCGCATCGCCGGCGGCGACAGCCTGCCGCTGGGTGGCGATGCCAATCCGGACCTGCCGGACTACGAGAATCACCTCAACGCCGGCGCGGTCGTCAAGCGCGACCAGCAGTGCATGACCACCGAAGACTGCTACGACAACTACGACCTCTACCTGAACTACCTGCGTGGCGGCCCGGGCTTTGGCGACCCGCTCGACCGCAAGGTCGGAGCCATCGAGCAGGACCTGAACAACGCCTTGCTGCTGCCGGAATACGCGCAGAAGGTATATGGCGCGGTCGCGACCAAGGATGGCAACGGGATCTGGAAGGTGGATGCCAAACAGACCGCGCTGAAGCGAATCGAGATCCGCAACCAGCGCCTGGCGCGTTCGCAGCCTGTCCAGGAATGGATGAAGGGCGAGCGCGAGCGGATCCTGGTCAAGCATGCCTCGACCCAGGTGCAGCACATGTTTGCCACCAGCTTCGGCCTGTCGAAGACGTTCGAGCAACAGTTCCGGACGTTCTGGGACCTGCCTGACTCGTGGACCTTGACCGAGGACGAACTGGACGTGCCGACCTATGGCTCCAGGTACCGCATGGACCTGTCCAAGATGCCCGACGTCAACACCGTGGTGCTGGTCGAAGAGTGAGGCCAGGCCGGCGCTAACGAACGCACACATTAGTTAGTCAATACGCCAGAGAGGATTCAAGATGTCCACCTACACCAGTGAACAGGTCAAGAACCTGGTCGACGGCAAGCTCGACTGGGACACCACCCTGCGCATGCTGTCGATGCCCAAGGATGCCGCGCGCTTCCAGCTATACGTGCAAGCGCTGCAGAAGAAGCTCGACTGGGATGATCGCATCGTGCTGCCGCTGAGCCCGCACATGTTTATCGTGCAGCAGGCCAAGACCAAAAAGTGGGTCACGCAATGCGACTGCGGCCATGTTTTCTGCGACTACCGGGAGAACTGGAAGCTGCACGCCAACGTCTATGTGCGCGACACGGACGAAGCCATGGCCGAGGTCTATCCGCAACTCATGGCGCCGGATACGCAATGGCAGGTGTACCGCGAGTACTACTGCCCCAAGTGCGGAACCATGCACGATGTGGAAGCGCCCACGCCGTGGTATCCGGTGATCCACGACTTCGAGCCGGACATCGAGGCGTTCTATACCGACTGGGTGAAGCTGCCACTGCCCGAACGCGTGGATTGATGCGGGCCTCGGCATCGCGGTAATCGTTTCTCCACATCCGGGCCTGGGGATGGATCGTCCATCCTTTGGCGCAGGCCTGGCGGCCGTTCGATTTCCGGACGGCCGTTTCGTTTTCGGCCGGTCGCAAGTGGCCCCTGCCGGTCGATCAGGTGCGCGTGCGGCCCGGCAGGCCGAGCGGCTGGCGTGTGGCCTGGGTTTTGCTCTACTAGGAGGGGGGCAAGTCCCGGCTGGTTTTGGCAGCGCCGTCGGGAGTAGGATGCATGAAATGCGTGAAGCGGGCGCAAGTCCCGCGAAGCAGGCGAAGCAAGACACAGAGCCGGTGAACCGGCCATCCTGGCCCGCATTGGGCGGGCCCCCGCAAGGAGACACGGAATGCAAGAAGCCAGCACACCGATGGACTGGTTTTCCCATCCAGACCATGACGCCAGCATCATGTCCGCCTGGGAGCACCTGATCGACGGTGGTGAGGCGAGCGCCGGCGAACTGCGCTGCGTGGTCGACGATTCCTGGCACCGGTGCCTGGTGGGCCGGGTTGATCCCGCTGCCGGCGCCGCGCCGCCGCCGCTTGACGAAAGCGGCCTGAGGGCGCGGCGGGAGAAGAACGATCGGCTGGTCAGTACCAGCCTGCCCCTGATACAGCAGACCCGCGAGTTTCTCTCGCAGACGGGCACCATCATGCTGCTGGCCGATCCTGACGGGATGATCCTCCAGCAGGAGGGCGACATGCGCATCGTCGAGCCCGCCGGGGAAGTCGGCCTGATTCCGGGCTGCGACTGGAAGGAGCTCAACTGCGGGACCAATGCCATCGGCACCGCGCTGGCCTTGCAACAACCTGTGCAAATCCACGGTGCCGAGCATTTCTGTGCCGGTATCAAGCGCTGGACCTGCTCGGCCACGGTCATCCGCGATCCGCTGGACGGCGCCGTGCTCGGCGTGATCGACGTCTCAGGCCTGGCGCAGACCTATAGCCGGCATAGCCTGGCGCTGACCGTGTCGCTGGCCGGCAGGATCGAAAGCCGGCTGGCCAAGCTGGCCATGGAGCGCCGCCTGCGCTTGCTGGATCGCTGCATGAGCCATTTCGCATCGGTGCGCAGCGATGGCGTGCTTGTCCTCGACGAAGGTGGGCGCCTGGTCAAGGCCAATCCGCAGGCGCCTTCGGCGCTGGCGCGGCTGGGCGTGAGCACGGTGCTGAACAGCGCTTTTTCCATCCCCGGCCTGGACGCCCGGGTGGCGCGCGCCGGATCCGGGCCGCTCCCAGAATGGCTCAAGCTGACCCGCTTCGAAGCGATCCGCGATAACGGTGACATGCTGGGTTTCGTGGTGGTGATTCCTGCCGCGCCGCATCGTCTTGCAGCGGGTGCTGCGGGCGTGCCGGCCATGCGGCCGGGCCCGGCGCCGGCGTTTTCCCGGATCGTCGGCAACGGTGCCGCCTTGCGCTCGGCCGTGGAGAAGGCGCAGCACCTGGCACCATCCAGGGTGCCGGTGCTGCTGCTGGGCGAGACCGGCGTCGGCAAGGAGTTGTTTGCGCAAGGAATTCACCAGGCCAGCGCTTGCGCGCAAGGCCCGTTCGTGGCGCTCAATTGCGGGGGGCTGTCGCGGGACCTGCTCGCAAGCGAACTCTTTGGCTATGCCGAGGGCGCGTTCACCGGCGCGCGCAGGTCGGGCGCAGCCGGCAAGATCGAGGCCGCCAACCGGGGGACGCTGTTTCTCGACGAGATCGGCGAAATGCCGCTTGACATACAGCCGCACCTGCTACGCGTGCTGGAGGAGGGGGAGATCTACCGGCTCGGCGAGAATACGCCGCGCAAGGTCAGTTTTCGCTTGGTCGCCGCCACCCACCGCAACCTGCGCGACGATGTGGCCGCGGGCAAGTTCCGCATGGACCTGTTCTACCGCATCGCCGTGACCAATATCGCGATACCGTCCTTGCGCCAGCGCAAGGACGACATCCCGGCCCTGGTCACGCACTGGCTTGGCCAGCTATGCGAGCGCTACGGCCTGCCGGTGGCATCGTTCGACGACGAGGCTTACCGATGCCTGCTTGCCTACGACTGGCCGGGCAATGTCCGCGAGTTGCGCAACGCGCTGGAGGGCTCCTTGCTGATGAGCGCGGGCGGCGTGATCACCGTGGACAAGCTGCCGCTCGAAATCAGCTCTGTGGGCACGCCAGGCGGCGTCAGCGGGCCAAAGGACATCGCCGGCAATGCGCCCGAGCCGGCTTGCTCGCTCGAGATGGCGGAATCGGAATCCATCCGCAAGGCCCTGGCGTACAGCGGCGGCAACCTGACCAGGGCCGCTTCGCGCCTTGGCATCGCGAAGAGCACCCTGTATGAGAAGATTCGGAAATACGGCTTGGGCGCCGCCCTGAGCGAAACACGCGGGCGGGCGACATAGCGCGTCATGCCCGACGTCGCCGGCGGCACTTCATCGAAGACCGGCGCTGCGTTGCCGCATGGGCGCAGGCCCGGCGATTACCTCACAGGTAGTCGCGCGGCGGCCCGGGCCGTGCTGTAATGCCGTCATGGACACCCTAACCCCCAGTTCCGAAACCGCCCTCGATTTCCCCGGCCTGCTGCGTTACTGGCGCGGCAAGCGCGGCTACAGCCAGCTTGCGCTGTCGCTGGCCGCCGGGGTATCGCAGCGGCATATCAGCTTCCTTGAATCCGGCCGCGCCCGGCCCAGCCGCGAAATGGTGCTGTCGCTGGCGGACCGGCTTGGCGTGCCGCTGCGCCAGCGCAACCGCCTGCTGCTTGCCAGTGGCTTTGCGCCGGCCTATACCGAGCACGGCCTGGCCGCGCCCGCGCTGCAGATGGTGCAGCAGGCGGTGGCGCTCATCCTGTCCAAGCAGGAGCCCTATCCCGCCGTGGTGCTGGACCGATTCTGGAACATGCTCGACGCCAACCAGGCATACCGCAACATGATTGGCCTGCTGCTGGGTGGGCGCGCACCGTCCAAGCTGGAGGAGGGCGGCGGGCGCATCAACCTGATGCTGACGGTCTTCAATCCGGACGGCTTGTGGCCGGTCATCGACAACGCGCGCCAGGTCGGGCGCTACCTGCTGCGGCGCGTGTGGCAGGAGTTGCAGACGCAGGCGCAGGACCAGACGGCGCGCGCGATCTTCGAGCGCATTGCAGACTGGCATCCCGATATGGTTGGCCCGGCCGGCGTCCCGCTGTTTGACGACGATGCCGCCGAGCGGACGCCGCCGCCGATGCTGCCGGTGGCGCTTGCCGCCGACGGTTTTCGCGCCTCCCTGTTCTCGACGCTGACCACGCTGGGCATTCCGCAGGACGTCACGCTGCAGGAGATGCGTATCGAGTGTTTCTTCCCGGCCGATGAGGCTTCACGCCATGCGCTCGAGGCGCTGTCGCAGTAGCCGGCGGCCTTGACCGGGATACCTCGTGCGCCATCAAACGGCTGAGAAAAGGAGCCTGCCAGCAGGCGAGTCATGGTGCGCTTGCTTGACGTTTGGGAGACTTCCTGAAATGAGAAGTTTTGTAGCTTCTTTGCTTTGGGAAATTTCCGAATGATTTGAATTGAAAAATTCTTAATAGAAATTTCCAATTCAGGCATGTCGGAAAGCTGCCTTGGAAATCCATGCTTCAACATCGCCTGGCGCGCCCGGCACGCGTAGCAAGACAGGCGGCCAGCGCGCGCGGGCGACAGCTTGCGCAGCGTGGTGTGCGACAATGCGCGTTGCTTTTTGGTCTACACGAGGGTCCGTCCATGTCCTTGCGCGCCTTTTTCCACGCTGCCGCCGTGCTGGTTGGCAGCAGTGTCTGTCTTGCCGCGTATGCCGAGCCTGTTGCTACGGTTCGCCCCGCCGCCACGGCGGGTTTATATGAATGCCAGGCTCCCAGCGGGGGTGTTGTCTTCCGTTCCACGCCGCGCGAAGGTTGCACCGTGCTGGCCGCGCCCGATCCTTCAGCGCCTGATCCGCAGCGCTGGCTGCCCCTGATGGGCGCCAACGGGGTGATCTCTTACTTCGACAAGACTTCGGTGCGACGGCGTGGTCCCGAGGTCGGTGTCGCGGTCATGCGCAACGCGCCGGCCGGCGTGATCCGCACCACCAGTGGCGAGCCGATCCGTTCCTCGCTCAAGCGCATGGTGTTCAATTGCGCCACATCCATGTATGCGGTGGTGGAGCAGACGCTCTACGCCAAGCGTTATGCGCGCGGCGAATCGCTGTACACCATCAGCGCCCCTCACGCTGGCATGCCGCAGCCTGCCAGCGCAGGCACTGTCCCCGGCGAACTGCTCGGCCGCTTGTGTCCTTGATGCCTGTGCCGGCACCCGCAGGCAGGCCGGATGTTGCGCTGCAGTGTCGATAGGCTGGCTGATGCGTCAACCCATTTGTCCCTTGCTTCGTTTTGGTAGTCACGAAGCGCAGGTGCCTAGCGCCACCAAGGGCTGCGGGCAGGCTTCTTTCCACAGCTGACCAGGAGGCTGATATGAAGAAGTGGATCGTGATGTTGACGCTGGCCATGTTTGGTGCGGGCGCTTATGCCCAGGCGTCGGCGCCTGCCGCGCCCGCGGCCGGCGACAAGCCAGCGGCGTCAAGCTCTGGCAAGATGACGAAGAAGCCGGCCAAGAAGAAAAAGAACCATGCGCCTCCTGATGCCGACAAGATGATGAATAAAGGCGCCTGAGCGCCGTTAGTGAAAGGCGACGGGCAGCCAGCGTGCCGGTGCGCGCGCTTGCTGTCGAGCTAGTTCGCCACGCCGCCTGTGCCCGCTGCGTCGCGCGTGAAGCGCGCGATGCAGCGGGCCCGGGTACCGATGCCCAGCGGCGCCATGCGCCATCCGGGGGGACTGGCATCGAGGCGGAACCCGATCGAGAGGCTACGGCCTCTCTTTTTTTGGGCGCGGCGGATCCATTCCGCATGATTCCAGTGCAGTGCACGATTTTGCAGGTGCGCAATGCGCCGTTCCGGTGCTGCCCACGTGCTCGCTACGCACGTTGACGCCGTGCGATCCATATCCTAGCGTTGCAGATTCGGGTGCTATCCCCATGTAGGACGCATGGACCAGCGGTCATGACGGCAGGCGGATTTTCGCCCGCCGCCTTGCCCAGCCGTGGTGGCGCCGCAGGGGAAATAGCTGAAGAAATGGCTGCGCCCCCAACGTGCCCTGCGAGGCACCAAGCGATGATCCGACGGCACGCCCAATGTGATGCCCGGGCTCGAGAGGCGCGCGGAAAGCGGCGTTTGGACGGCCGGGGTTTCAATTTGTTGCAAACGTTGCGTGATCGAAACGTGACTTTTTAGTCTCGAGTTGTTAAGGTCTTATTGCGCATTGCAGCAAGTCGGATACGCTCCGATACACCCAGGCACAAGTTCAGCACCCAATCAAAAGCGATGCGCCACGAGATCCCCCAAAGCCTCCCCAGGGTACGCGCTGGCCGGCATCCCGCCGTTGCTGTAGTCATCCCGGTCGCATGGTGGTCCGCCTTTTGCTGCGGTGCTTGATCGATCCCAACCGTCCAACTACGCCCGTCACTGGCATTCATGTCCGAAACTGCTACCTTGCCGACCGTCGAATTTATCCAGCGCCGTGCAGCGGCGCCTGCGAACACAAGCGCACTGCGCCTCGGCAGGTGGTTGTGCGGCGGCATGCTGGCAATGTGTGCCGTGGCGGCACACGCGTTCGACTTCGATACCGTGGCGGCGCGCGCGCGCCAGCTGGCCGCAAGCCCTTACAAAGCTCCCGTGCAGAATCTGCCAAGCGAATTGCGCGAGCTGCCGTACGAGCGCTATCGCGAGATCGAATACAAGCCAGAGCGTTTCCAGTGGCGCAATGCCAAGCTGCCGTTCGAGCTCTCCTTCTTTCACGAAGGCATGGTGTTCGACCAGCCGGTGCGCATCAATGAAGTGGTGAGTGGGAGCGCCCGCGAGATCCGCTTCGAGCCGTCTGCGTTTAACTACGGACCGCACAAGGTCGATGCCAGCAAGCTCAAGACCCTTGGCTTTGCCGGCTTCCGCGTGCTCTATCCGCTCAACGGCACCAAGGGCAAGGACGAAGTCGCTTCCTTCCTGGGCGCCAGCTATTTCCGCGCGCTGGGCAAGGACCAGTGGTACGGCTTGTCGGCACGCGGCCTGGCCGTGGATACCGGGCTCAATTCGGGCGAGGAGTTCCCGCGCTTCGTCGAGTACTGGATCGAGCGGCCGTCGCCGGCGGACAAGCAACTGACCATCTATGCGCTGATGGACTCGCGCCGCATGAGCGGGGCGTACCGGATCGTGATCCGGCCAGGCACGGAGACGGTCATGGAGGTGAAGTCGCGCTTGTTCACGCGCGAGAACGTCACCAAGCTTGGCCTGGCGCCGCTGACCAGCATGTTCCTGTTTGGCGAGAACCAACCTTCGTCGGTGCCGGACTACCGGCCCGAGGTGCATGACTCCGACGGGCTCTCGGTGCAGCTCGGCACGGGTGAGTGGCTGTGGCGGCCGCTGAGCAATCCCAAGCGCCTGCTGGTGACCTCGTTTGCCGCGACCAATCCGCAAGGGTTCGGCCTGATGCAGCGGGATCGCAATTTCAGCAGCTACCAGGAAATCGGCGCGTGGTACGAGCGTCGCCCGAGCGCCTGGGTGGAGCCTAAAGGCAACTGGGGCCCGGGCCGGGTCGAGCTGGTGCAGATCCCGACCCCGGACGAGACCAACGACAACATCGTGGCCTATTGGGTGCCTGACAACCCGCCCAAGCCCAAGCAACCTTTCGATTTCGAATATCGCCTGCTGTGGCAGAAGGACGGCGAGAAACAGCCGCCGCTGTCGTGGGTGACACAAACGCGGCGTGGCCAGGGCCTCAGCCGCAAGCAGGACGACACCAGTTTTTCGCTGGTGGTGGATTTTGAAGGCCCGGCCTTCAAGAAACTGGCCGCCGATACCCGGATCGATCCGGTGATCTCGGCCGACAGCAACGGGGAGCTGCTGAACACTTCGACGCAACGCAATGCGGCCACCGGCGGCTGGCGCATGACCATGGTCGTGCGCCGCAAGGACGAGAACAAACCGGTCGAATTGCGCGGCTATCTTCGCAACGGCAATACAACCCTATCTGAGACGTGGAGCTACATCTTACCCCCAGGCTAAAGCGGCGCACCGCTCCGGCGGCGGCATGCGAGCGCTATCTCGATCGCGTTCCTGTCTCGCCCGACCAGCGTCGCGAGCTGCTTAACAACGTCGCTGGCAGCGACGCCGCCGACACCGAGTCGGCCATGCATCTGCTGCAGCGAACACTCGCGGCCAAGGACGGCGAGCCATCCCCGGCGGGCGCGTCCTACGGCTCGGTGGGGCGCCGCCTCAACCTTGCCTATGGCGCCCCCCAGGCAGCGGGCGAGCCGCTGGTCCAGCGCCGCGACGATGGCACGGTGCATATCGACACGGGTCCCAAGCCCGAGCGCGCTTCGATGGTGCCGCGGGCATGGCCTCCGCACATCGTCACCGGCTTCCTGCGCAACCTGGGCCGGCGCATGCTGGGCCGCCCGCCTGTGCCGGAGACCTGGGACACGTTGCATGACGGTCCCGATGCCGAGGGCAAATGGCATCCGGCGGGCTCGCACCGGCGTTGGGTACTGCTCGGCCTGGTTGCCGGGCAGACCGCGCTGGCTACGTACTTCATGACCAAGGTGCTGCCTTATCACGGCACCGACCCGCTGGAGATCGCCGTGCTGGCGCTCTTCGCCATCCTGTTCTCGTGGGTGTCGGCAGGGTTCTGGACCGCCATGATGGGCTTCCTGGTGCTGGCCAAGGGCGGCGACCGCCATCTGATCTCGCGATCGGCCGCGGTGGATGGTCCCATCGCGCAGGAGGCGCGCACGGCGGTCATCATGCCGATCTGCAACGAGGACGTGACCCGGGTGTTTGCCGGACTGCGCGCGACCTATGAGTCGATGGAGCGCACCGGTGAGCTGGCGCGCTTCGATTTCTTCGTGCTGTCGGACAGCGGCAACCCGGACCTGCGTACCGCAGAGACCGACGCGTGGATGGAAACCTGCCGCGCGGTCAACGGTTTCGGCCGCATCTTCTACCGCTGGCGCCGCCACCGCGTGAAGCGCAAGACCGGCAACGTGGCGGACTTCTGCCGCCGCTGGGGCAGCGCCTATCGCTACATGGTGGTGCTGGACGCCGATAGCGTGATGAGCGGCGAATGCCTGACCACGCTGGTCAAGCTGATGGAAGGCAATCCGGGCGCTGGCATCATCCAGACCGCGCCGCTAGCCGTGGGCCGCGAGACCATGTATGCGCGCGTGCAGCAGTTTTCCACGCGCGTGTACGGGCCGCTGTTTACCGCCGGCCTGCATTATTGGCAACTCGGCGAATCGCACTACTGGGGCCACAACGCCATCATCCGCATCCAGCCGTTCATGGAGCATTGCGCGCTGGCGCCGCTGCCCGGCAAGGGTCCGCTGGCAGGAGAAATCCTCTCGCACGATTTCGTCGAGGCCGCCTTGATGCGCAGGGCCGGGTGGGGCGTGTGGATTGCCTATGACCTGGAGGGCTCCTATGAGGAACTCCCGCCGAACCTGCTCGATGAGGTCAAGCGCGATCGACGCTGGTGCCAGGGCAACCTGATGAACTTCCGCCTGTGGATGAAGCAGGGCTTCCACGCCGTGCACCGCGCGGTGTTCCTGACCGGTGTGATGGCTTATCTGTCGGCGCCGCTGTGGTTCCTGTTCCTGGTGTTGTCCACCATCATGCTGGCCAAGCACGCGCTGGTGCCGCCGGAGTACTTCACGCAGCCCTACCAGCTGTTCCCGACCTGGCCGGAGTGGCATCCCGAGAAGGCGCTGGCGCTGTTCTCGGCGACCGCCACGCTGCTGTTCCTGCCCAAGATCGCCAGCGTGGTGCTGCTGATGAAGGACTCGCGCAACTATGGCGGACCGTTGCGCCTGGTGCTGTCGATGCTGATTGAAGTCGTGATGTCGGCTTTGCTGGCCCCGGTCCGGATGCTGTTCCACACCAAGTTCGTGGTGGCGGCCTATAGCGGCTGGGGCATTACCTGGAAGTCGCCGCCGCGCGAAGATGCGCAGACCAGCTGGGGCGAGTCGTTCCGCCGCCACGGCATGCATACCTTGCTGGGCCTGGCGTGGGGCGGGCTGGTGCTGTGGCTGGACCCGAATTTTGTCTGGTGGCTGCTGCCGATCGTGGGTTCGCTGGCATGCTCGATTCCGCTTTCGGTCTGGCTGTCGCGGGTCTCGCTTGGCCGTGCGATGCGCGGGGCCAGGTTGTTCGTGACCCCGGAGGAGGCTACGCCCCCGCGCGAGATGGTGGCCATGCAGAAACACGTGGAGGCAGCGGGAGAGCCGCCGGCATTTATCGACGCCGTGGTCGACCCGGTGACCAATGCGCTGATGTGCGCGACCGGCTCGTCGCGCGTGGTGCAGCCACAGGCCACGCAACTGGAGCACGCCGCGCTGGTGCAGCAGGCCCTGAGCGCCGGTCCGGACGCGCTCACGGCTGCCCAGAAACACCTGCTGCTGGGCGATCCCTTTGCGCTGGCCCAGTTGCATGAACTGGTATGGGGCTCACCGCTGGCGCACGCACGATGGAAGGAAACCCGGGTGCTGCCCCGGCGCGCGGCCAACGTGGTGCCGTTGCGTCCAAGGCTCACCTGAACTTGCGCCGCGCCGGCGCGCCTGCTCCCGGCGGCAGGGCGCCGGGAGCCTGGCAGGAAATCCGAATAGGGTGGGCGCGGGAATAGAGAGGGTTTAGCGAGGGTCTAGCGCAGCGCCGAGGAGCAGATGGGCGCGTTGATGTAGACGTCGCCGACGCGGCGCTCGCCGCGCTCGTTGCGCGTCATGTAGCGGAACATCATGCTGACGCCCAGCTTGGTCAGGATTTCAACGTCCCGGTTTGCGCAGATATTGCGCTGCAGCGGCGCGGCGTAGCTGAGCTCGAAGCTGGCGAGGTCCAGCATGGGGCCTCGGTATTTGGTCAGCTCCAGCTGGAACAGGACATGTTTGCCAGGGACCGACTGGCAGCGGCGCAAGCGCGTCTCGCCATCGATCTCGATGGGCAGGGCATCGTTGAGCTGGCGGCAGGCGCGCGACAATATGTTGTCGGGCCGAGCGGTATTGCGCAGCAATTCGGGCACGCCGGCCGCGCCGGTGTTCTGGCCCGTGGCGGCGCCCTTGAGCATTTGTGCCAGGGCATCGGCCTCGTCCATTACGACAGGGGCAGGCGCAGAGGCTGCGGGCCTGGCTGGAACCGGTGCCGCGTGCGCGCACTGCGCCCACGGCAAACTAGCCGCGCCGGCGGCCAGGGTAAGAAGGACAGAAAGCAGTTTGTATCTTGTTCTCATGCAGGAAAACGTTGCCGGGAACCGCGCCAGCGGGTGGGTTCCCGCGGTGCGTCGGGCTGCGTGATCGCCCGCCCCGGGCGGCCGACAGGCTGGCATTGTACCCTTGGCTTTGCTGCCGTTGAAAGCCACGCACTCCTCCGATCCGCGGCGAAGCGAGGCCCGAAATCGCCGCGATGCCGCGGCATCGCCAGGCCTGTCATCACAGTTGCGCGCACCCGGTCGGACGCGCGCCTGCATCATCGCCGCGCGGCGTGCCGAGTGCGCGGCTTGTTACGCTATGCAACAATTACGTCTTTAGCCGCTCCCGCGCCGCTACGCCGTTAGCCGATTTGACGTGATTGGGCGCTGGTGGCCGTGCCGGCCGCCTGGTTGCTCCTCAGGATGTTTCGATGACCCGCTCCACCCGCGCCCCGCAATCCGGGCGCTTTCCGCTTTGGCTCCTGGTATGCGCTTCGCTTACCGCACTGGCGCCGCTTTCCATTGACATGTACCTGCCGAGTTTCCCCGCGCTGGCTGGGGATCTCGGGGTCGATATCGGCCGCGTGCAGCTCACGCTGGGGACCTTCCTGGTCGGGTTGGCGGTGGGGCAGGCATTCTATGGTCCGATCAGCGATCGCTATGGCCGCAAGCCGCCGCTCTACGTCGGCCTGGTAGCCTATGCGCTGGCCGCGGCCGGATGCGCGCTCGCGCACGACGTCGAGGCGCTGATGCTGTGGCGCTTCCTGCAGGCCCTGGGCGGCTGCGCTGGCATGGTGATGGCGCGTGCCGTCATTCGCGACCGGCTGGAAGCCCATGAATCCGCGCGTGCCTTCTCCTCGCTGATGCTGGTGATGGGGCTGGCGCCGATCCTGGCGCCCATCATCGGGGGGGCCGTGCTTGCAGCTTTCGGCTGGCGTGCCATCTTCTGGCTGCTGTGCGGCAGCAGCCTGCTGATCCTGTGGGTGGTCCACCGGTACATGGAGGAATCGCTCGATCACGCCAGCGCCATGCCATTGCGCCTGGGCCGCGTGCTCTCCAACTACGGCGAGTTGCTGCGAGATCGGGGTTTCGTCGGCTATTCGCTGTCGGCCGGCTGCGCGCAGGCGGGAATGTTTGCATACATTGCGGGCTCGCCGTTCGTGCTGATCGAGTTGCATGGCATCGATCCCTCCCATTACGGCTTCGTGTTCGGCGCCAACGCATTGGGCCTGATCGGCATGTCGCAGCTCAACGCGCGCCTGGTGCGCAACCGCACGCTCGACCACGTGCTGCGCGGCGCGCTGCTTGCGCCGTGCCTGGCCGGCCTCGTCCTGGCCGCGGCTGTGCTGGCCGGCCTGGCGCCGCTGCCGGTGCTGCTGGCGGGCTTCTTTGTGTTTATCGCCAGCCTCGGCTGCATCCTGCCGAACGCCTCGGCATTGGCCATGGCCCAGCAAGGCCATCGTGCCGGCACCGCTTCGGCACTGATGGGGACGCTGCAATTCTCCCTGGGTACCTTGGCCGGCGCCGCCGTCAGCTTCTGGCGGGACGGCAGCGCGCTGCCGCTGGCGGTGGTCATGGGCGTTTGCGGTACCGGCGCCGTGCTGATGCGAGCCTTTGGCCGTTCAGGCGCGACGGTCCAAAGCGCCGAATGATGCGGGCTCCTCTGGCGTAGCAGGGCGGCCAGGCTCAGCGTGGCTGCACGCTCCCATCGATACACGGCTAAGCGGCCGCGCTGTTTTGCAGCACCACCAGTTGGGCTGGCATTGGGGCGGCAAAGCCGGCCTCGCCAAAACTATCGCGGATCACGCGGTTGCTGTCGAAATACACCTGCCAGTAATGGTCGGTATGGCAGTACGGACGTACCGCGAGCACCGGCCCCACCAGGGTGAACTCGATAATCTCCACGTCGGGCGGCGGCTCGGCCAGGACGTTGGGCAGCGTGGCCAGCCTCTCCTTGAGCAGGATGACGGCCGCGGCCACGTCGGTGCTGCCGGCCAGTTGGGCCTTGAGCTCGACCCGGCGGTACGGGTTGGCGCTGAAGTTCTGGATTGTGTCCGCAAAGACCTTGTTGTTGCCGACCACGGTCAGGACGTTGTCTGGCGCGTCGAGCGTGGTGGCAAACAGGCCGATCTCCCTGACGGTGCCGGTCACCCCGCCTATGGTGACGAAATCCCCGACCTTGAAGGGCCGCAGCACCACCAGGAAAGCGCCTGCCGCGAAGTTGGACATCAGCCCCGACCACGCCATGCCGATGGCGATGCCGGCCGCCGCGATCAGCGCGGCAAAGCTGGTGGTCTGGATGCCGAAGTAACCCAAGATGCCGATCACCAGCACGATATTCAGGGTCACCGTGACGATGGAGCCGACATAGCGCAGCAAGGTCGGGTCGACCTTCTGCTTGGTCAGGGACCCCTGCACCATCCGCACCACGACGTGGATCAGCCACCGGCCAACCACCCAGAAGACGAGGGCGGCGATGACTTTGAACCCGACTTCCGTTGCATAGGCGACGACAACATCCTGGTACTTCTGCAGCGTTGTAGCATCCATCGCGTTTCTCCCTTGCTGGCTCGGCAGGTACACAGGCAAGTAACAACATGCAGCGGATGCCCGGGCGCGTCGGGGGCGGGGCGCGAAGGCGGGCAACGCATTATTGCTACGCAGCGAGCGGAAGTTCAAGCACAAAATGGCCGCGAAGGGCGCAGCGCGCCACTTGCGGCCATGCGGCGGGAGGTGGGGCAATGGGGGGCGCAAGGGCGCCATTGCCCTGCGCGCCAGGCCTTACCAGTTGGTTTCGCGTTCCGGCGTGGCCGAGATGCGATGCAGCGACAGGTCCGCGCCGTTGTATTCCGATTCAGCGTCAAGCCGGATGCCAACCACCTTCTTGAGCGTGCCGTACACCACGGTGCCACCCACCAGGGCGATCACGATGCCGAGCAGGGTGCCGATGAGCTGAGCGCCCAGCGAAATACCGCCGATGCCGCCGAGCGCCTGGGTGCCGAAGATGCCGGCGGCAATGCCGCCCCATGCGCCGCACAGCCCGTGCAGCGGCCAGACGCCCAGCACGTCATCGATATGCCATTTGTTCTGGGCCAGCGTAAACAGGTAGACGAAGAGCCCGCCTGCGATCGCGCCGGTCAGCAGTGCGCCTAGCGGATGCATCAGGTCCGAACCCGCGCAGACCGCCACCAACCCGGCCAGCGGGCCATTGTAGGCAAAGCCCGGATCGTTGCGGCCGGCTGCCCAGGCCGCCAGGGTGCCGCCGGCCATGGCCATCAGGGAGTTGATGGCCACCAGCCCGCTGATCTTGTCGACGGTTTGCGCGCTCATGACATTGAAGCCGAACCAGCCTACCGCCAGCACCCATGCGCCCAGCGCCAGGAACGGGATGTTAGAGGGCGGGTGCGCGCTGATGCGGCCGTCTTTCTGGTAGCGGCCGCGGCGCGCGCCCAGCAGCAGGATGGCGGGAAGCGCGATCCAACCGCCCATGGCGTGGACCACGACGGAGCCGGCGAAGTCGTGGAATGGCGCGCCCGCGACCGAGGCGATCCAGTCCTGCACCCCGAAGCGGTTGTTCCAGGCGATGCCCTCGAAGAAGGGGTAGACCAGGCCAACCAGCACGAAGGTTGCCACCAACTGCGGATTGAAGCGCGAGCGCTCCGCAATCCCGCCAGAAATAATCGCCGGTATGGCGGCGGCGAACGTGGCCAGGAAAAAGAACTTCACCAGCTCATAGCCGCTCCTCTCCGCCAGCGCGTGGGCGCTGGTGAAGAACTCGACCCCATAGGCCACGGTGTAGCCAATAAAGAAATAGGCGATCGTGGAAACGGCAAAATCCACCAATATCTTGACCAGTGCATTGACCTGGTTCTTCTTGCGCACCGTGCCCAGCTCCAGGAACGCAAAGCCCGCGTGCATGGCGAGCACCATGATCGCCCCTAGCAAGATGAACAGGGCATCGGTGCCGCTCTTCCATTTGTCCATACAATCCTCAATGCGCAAAATGGGAGCACACGGATGCAAAAAGCGTACCAGTCTGGGGCGTGGCGGCCAGGATTCTGCACCGTGTTGGTGGGTTTTGCACCGGATTGTCGCGCTCGATGGGACGCGGTGCGGATTGCGAAGCAGGATCCGGGAAGCGATCCGTCATGCGATGGGGATGCCAGGTGCGTGAGGCTTGCGCCAAAATGATGCAATGCTTCGTTTTGGGGCGCGCGCCTGTCGGCTAATGCACCATAATGGTTCTTCGTGTCAGGGCCGTCCGCAGCCATCTGCATGCCGCCCATCTGGCCGGTAAGGTGCTCTCCAGGGCGGCACGGTGCGCGCAGGAATGGCCTGGCCTTGTTCAAGCGGCGCATTGCATCCCGTACGCGCATTCGAATGACCATTACCCTTGATGACCGCATTTGAAAGCACGGAAAAGGAGGGGTAAATTCCCCGCAAAGGCGCTTGACTCAAGGATTTGCGGCTTTTTTCGTTGCATTGGTGCCACTGGGGATTGCCCAATGCGTAAAGCGCGGATTAGACTGCGCCGATCGGTAATTTGCCGCGTGGCAGACACTCCGATCAAGACGACCAACAAGGGAAATCAGCCATGAATAAAGGTGAACTGGTATCTGCCATCGCCGCTGACGCGGAACTGAGCAATGCTGCAGCGGAGCGCGCGCTGAATGCCGCTCTGGACAACATTAAGAAGGCGGTTGCCAAGGGTGATTCGGTAACGCTGGTGGGCTTCGGCAGCTTCAGCTCCGGCAAGCGTGCTGCGCGTACCGGACGCAATCCGCGTACTGGCGAGACCATCAAGATTCCGGCCGCCAAGACGGTCAAGTTCTCTGCCGGCCAAGGGTTCAAGGACGCTGTGAACAAGAAGAAATAAGTAGTCCGCGCCCCAGGCGCAAACAAGAAGGCGGCCCGTTGGGCCGTTTTTTTATTGGTGCCGGGGTGCTTTTCGACCTTCTCGGGGGCAAGGCAGGGCGATCGTTCCGGGTTAAACTGCCGATCGTCGGCGCCAGCCTTTCGACCCGCACCGCGGGTCGGCCCGGCCGCTTCCATATTCCGGATTCTCATCATGAATGACCTGTCCCACCAGCTTTCCATGACCGTGCTGATGACGCCGGACATGGCTAATTTCTCCGGCAATGTCCACGGCGGCACCATCCTCAAGTACCTCGACATGGTGGCCTACGCCTGTGCCAGCCGCTATGCCGGGCGCTATGTGGTCACGCTGTCGGTCGACCAGGTCGTGTTTCGCCAGCCCATCCACGTGGGTGAACTGGTGACGTTCCTGGCGGCAGTCAACTTTACCGGCCGCAGTTCCATGGAGATCGGCATCAAGGTGATCACGGAGAACATCCGCAGCAAGCTGGTTCGCCATACCAACAGCTGCTACTTCACCATGGTGGCGGTGGACGACAATGGCGCTCCCGCCGAAGTGCCGCCGCTGGTGCCCCGCGACGAAGTCGAGCGCCAGCGCTTTGCCGCGGCCCAGCTGCGCCGCCAGTTGCGCCAGGAAATGGAAAAACGGCACGATGAAATCACCGGCACGGTGTCCTGAGGTGGGCAGCATGGCCATGCAATCCGGGCACACCCATCGCGTTTCCCGTAGGCCGCTGTGGCCCCTGGCGGGCCTGAGTGGCCTGCTGGCGGCGCTGGCGCTGCTGGCGCCGGCCGCGCATGCTGAGGAAATCGGCAGCGTGAGCACCAATTTCCGCATGACCGGCTCCGACAAGGTGGTGATCGAAGCCTATGACGACCCGCTGGTCGAGGGCGTGACCTGTTACGTGTCGCGTGCCCGCACCGGCGGCATCAAGGGCTCGCTGGGCATGGCCGAAGACCCGCCGGAAAGCTCCATCGCCTGCCGCCAGGTCGGGCCGATCACGTTCAAGGGGCCGCTGCGCCAGCAGGACAATGTGTTTTCCGAACGCATGTCGATCCTGTTCAAGACCTTGCACGTGGTGCGCGCGGTCGACCGCAAGCGCAATACCCTGGTCTACCTGACCTACTCGGACCGCATCGTTTCCGGCAGCCCGCAGAATAGCGTGACAGCCGTGCCGGTGGCGGCGGACACGCCGATTCCGGTCAAGTAGGCATCCGTATCCAGATATAACGCCACGACAAATCCATCATTCCAATCCGGAGAAGACAGCATGAGTGAGCAAGGCAAGGTTGCGCTGGTGACGGGCGCGGCCCGCGGTATCGGCAAGGCGGTGGCGCAGGCGCTGCTCGTGGCAGGCTACCGGGTGGTGTTTGCCGGGCGTACCGCCGAGCCGCTCGAGGTGCTGGTCGCGCAAGCCAAGGCCGAGGGCCATACGGCGCTCGCCGTGCAGTGCGACGTCAGCGACCCGGCTTCGGTGGAGCGGCTCTTCGCCCAGATCCGCGACCATTTCGGCCGGCTCGACGTGCTGTTCAACAACGCCGGCATCAATGCGCCGGCGGTGTCGATCGATGAACTGTCTGTTGCGCAATGGAAGGCGGTGCTGGACACCAACCTGACCGGGGTGTTCCTGTGCTCGCGTGCCGCCTTTGCGCTGATGAAGTCGCAGAGCCCGCGTGGAGGCCGCATCATCAACAACGGCTCGATCTCGGCGCACGCGCCGCGTCCCAACACGGTGCCGTACACGGCCACCAAGCACGCCATTACCGGGCTGACCA
Organism: Cupriavidus sp. CuC1; assembly: GCF_044627735.1. NCBI lineage: Bacteria > Pseudomonadati > Pseudomonadota > Betaproteobacteria > Burkholderiales > Burkholderiaceae > Cupriavidus > Cupriavidus sp. CuC1. The sequence goes on from NZ_JBIUHC010000050.1 coordinate 51,444, forward strand.
AGAGCCTCTCGCTGGATGGCCGCGCCTTTGACATCGCTTGCGGGCAGATCGATATCGGCAACGCCGCCACCGACATGGCCTCGCGCATGGCGCGCGGCGTGCCGCAAGCCAACGGCGAGATCGCGCCCGAGCCGCTGATGGACGTGGCGCATGTGGCCAGCTCGGTGGTTCACATGGCCAACCTGCCGCTGGATGCGAATGTGCAGTTCATGACCGTGATGGCCACCAAGATGCCCTTCGTCGGGCGCGGCTGAACATGGCGCAACCGCCTGGCCGGCCTCGCGGCGGCCAGGCGGCTCCCGCTATTTGACCGCCAGCGCCTCGCTTTCGGCCCGGCAGTCGCCGGTCGGCTTCAGGCCCTTGGCGCGGACTTGCGCAACCTCCGCCTTGGCTGCCGCAAGATCCGCACGGAAGGTGGGGTCGGCTTGCAGGCGCGCCACGGTAGCTGCGCCCATGATGCGGCCCTGCGTCGCATCGCTTTGCCAGTGCACATTGCAGACCAGCCGGCTTTGGCCATAGGCCAGCCCGCGTGCCAGGATCGCATTGGACTGTTGCGGCGCGATTTCCGCCAGGATCAGCGCCCATGCCCAGCCGATGGCGTTATGGCCCGAAGGGTAGGAGCCATCCTTGGAAAGCATGGCTTCCTCGGCAGGCGTGCAACTCGGCTGCTGGTTGACCATGAACGGCCGGGCGCGCGCATATTTGTCTTTCACGCCGTACGTCGATAGTCCCGCATCGGCCAGGGTCCGGCGCAGCAACAGGTAGAGCCGGGGCGTCTGCTCTTGTGATATCGGCGCATCCAGCGCGCACGAAAAAATCCCCGCGGCCTGCGGGAATTTGAGGTTGGCGTCGAGCGTGGCCTGGCGGTAGCGCGCCGTGTCCCGCAGGGGCTGGTTGCCGCGCGCGATCTCGTCGTCCAGGGCTTGCGCCGCGGAGCCGGGCGCGGGCGGCGGCGGCACCAGGGCGAGGCTATCGGGCCGTGCGTCCGCTGGCAGGTAGCCGGCGAGAATGCCGGGCCGTATCTCCGGCACCGCAGCCGCGGTGCCGCCCTGGCCCTGGCTGGCACAGCCCGCAAGGAACAAGGCGGCGCCCAGCATGGACAAGCCGGCGAGCCGGTTGCTGGATGGCGTGACATGTTTGGTGGATGAGTGTGCTTGCATCTGTTGGTCGTTTCCATGGTCCCCGTAGGACCGGCGTGGTACCGGTAAGCAGGCGGCCATGCTCCCGTTCACGGCCGCCCGGGTGATCTTGTCCATGTCCTGCGCGCGTGCTCAGGCTTCGAACATCTTGCGCAGTGTCGACTTCAGGATCTTGCCGTTGGCATTGCGCGGCAGCATGTCGGGGCAGAAGACGATCCGCACCGGCACCTTGAAGGCCGCCAGCCGCTCGCCCACGAACGCCTGCAGTTCTGCCTCGGTGGCTTGCGCGCCTGGCTTCAGGCTGACCACGGCCGCGGGCTCTTCGCCCAGCGTGCGGTGGGGGATGCCGACCAGTGCCGCGTCCATGACCGCGGGGTGGCCGTACAGCGCGCTTTCTACCTCGATGCTGTAGATGTTCTCACCGCCGCGGATCAACATATCCTTCATGCGGTCGACAATATAGACAAAGCCTTCCTCGTCCAGCCGTGCGATGTCGCCGGTCTTGAGCCAGCCGTCGATAAACGTTTGTGCGGTGGCTTCCGGCTTGTTCCAGTAGCCGCGCACCACGTTGGCGCCGCGCACCATCAGTTCGCCGGTCTCGCCGGTGGGCAAGCTGCGCCCGCGCCCGTCCACCACTTTCATCTCGCCGATGGGCAAGGCCGGGCCGCCGCTTTCGGGGCGCTCCACATACTCTTCGGCGCTGTGGCTGGTGAAGGTGGCCGAGGTCTCGGTCATGCCCCAGCCGATGCCGGGGGCCGAATGCGGGAACACTTCCTTGATGCGGCGCACCAGTTCGGCCGATGCGGGCGCACCGCCGTAGTTGACGTTTTCCAGCGAGGACAGGTCGAAGCGTTCGCGCTCCGGATGCTCGATGATCTGCCAGGCGATGGTGGGCACGCCGCCGGCCGCCGTGCAACGCTCGCGCTCGATCAGCCCCATGGCGCGCACCGCGTCCCAGCGGCGCATCAACACGATCTTGCTGCCGCTGGCAAGCGCGCCGTTCAGCACCGCCATGCAGCCGGTAACGTGGAAGAACGGTACCGACAGCAGCATGCCCTTTTGCGGCGCGGCCGGATCGGGCGCGGGAATCGGCTCGCCGCTGCGCAGGCAATTGCGCATCGGGCTGAACGCGCCCGCCACGGCCACGTTGGTGGCGTTGCGGTGGGTGCCGAGGGCGCCCTTGGGCTTGCCGGTGGTACCTGACGTATAGAAGATGGTAGCGTCGTCGTCGGCGTCGATGGCCACAATGGGCACCGGCAGTTCGGGCAGCGATGCCCATTGCTCGGGCGTGCCGATCAGGCTCTCCAGCGCGCTGATGCGTGCGTCGCTGGCTGGTGCACCGGCGCGGCTGACGTAGATTTTCTCCAGCGCGGGGCAGCCTGGCAGGTGCTCGATGATGCGGCCCAGGCGTTCATCGTCAACGATGGCGATCTTGCTGCCGGAATCGGCCAGGCCGTACTCCAGTTCTGCCCCGGTCCACCAGGCGTTGAGTGGCGTGACGATCGCGCCTGTCAGCAAGGCGCCGTAGAAGACGGCCGGCCATTCCGGCAGGTTGCGCATGGCCAGCGCCACGCGGTCGCCCTTCTTCACGCCATCGCGGATCAGCGCATGCGCGATGGTGAGCGCGGCGCGGGCGAACGCATCGTACGAGACACGTTCGTCTTCATAGACCACGAAGGTCTTGTCGCCCAGCGTGCGGGCTTGCAGGAACAGGTCGCGCAGCGTGGGCGGCGCGTTTTTCCAGACGACGGTGGTAATGCCCCGGATCACGCGCGTTTCAGTTTCGAAAGGGGCGCCGGGCGCGGTAAGGCGGGCGTGGGCCTCGGCCAGGCTGATAGCCGGCCAGGTCGTAGCGGTTTGCGGATTGTTCGACATCGGTGCCTCCCTGACTGCATGGCAGGATGGGCAACGCTCTGGCATGCCGGCGCGGCAGCTTGCCCGCAGGCCGCGCCTGCCCGGTGTGGCGGGCGGCAACGCATGCGGGCACGAAGTGCCCCGGCTCAGGCCTCAGGCCTCAGGCCTCAGGCATTGGGCCTGAGGCCGGGAGCGAGCCCGGAACGGGAACAGCAGGTGTGGCGCGGCTCAGATCGTGACGCCGCCGTCCACCACTATGGCCTGGCCGGTCATGAAGGTGCTGGCCGAGGAGGCCAGGAACACCGCGGCGCCGGCAATCTCCACCGGCTCGCCGATGCGGCGCAGGGGCGCGCCTTGCGTCGACAGCTTGTAGCGCTCCGGATCTTCCCACAGCGCCTTGGCGAAATCGGTGCGGATCAGGCCAGGGGCGATGCAGTTCACGCGCACGTTGCTCGGGCCGAACTCCACCGCCAGGTTGCGCGCCAGTTGGAAGTCGGCTGCCTTCGACACGTTGTACACGCCGATGGTGGGCGAGCCGCGCAGGCCGCCGATGGACGACACGATGATGATCGAGCCGTCCTTGCGCTCAAGCATCTGCGGGGCCACCATCTGGATCAGCCAGTGGTTGGAGATGACGTTGTTGTCCAGCACCTTGCGGAACTGCTCGTCGGTCACGCCGCTCATCGGGCCGTAGTAGGGGTTGGAGGCCGCGTTGCAGACCAGTACGTCGATCTTGCCGAACGTGCTGTTGGTCTGGTCGACCAGGCGCTGCAGGTCTTCCTTGGAGGAGATATTGGCGGGCACGGCAATCGCGGTGCCGGCGCCGTGCTTGGCATTGATGGCATCGACGACTTCCTGGCAGGCCTCGGCCTTGCGCGAGGAAATCACCACTTTGGCTCCCTGCACCGCCATCTGCTCGGCGATGGCGCGGCCGATGCCGCGAGAAGAGCCGGTGACGACGGCAACCTTGCCGGTCAGGTCGAACAATGACATGCGTGTCTCCTGGTGTCCTGGTCCTCGCGGGGCGGGACCAGATGATCTTTAAAGGGCGCTATTGAATCTGCATCCTGGCAGCACCGCCCGGCGCGCATTCTGCACAGCGGTTCATGCAGGGGCTTGTCAGTACCACAGTGCTACCGGCCGGTACATTATGGTTGGGAGGCATGGCTCAGTCCACAAGCAAATCGGCAGTCGCCCCGGCTTATCAGAGAATTTTCTGTTGGCAATTCATTCGGTGCATGACGTCAGCAAGACTGCGGCATGATGTCCGCACCCACAAACGGCGAACAGGCCGCAACAGGCCGAAAGGGCCACAAAGGACGAGGTAAGCGTTTCATGCTTTGGCAAATCAGGGATACCGAGGTCTACCTGCTGGGTGTGATCCACGTGCTGGATGCGCCGTTGCCGGCGCTGGCGCCGGCCGCGGAGCGCGCGTATCGGGCTTCGGCGCGGGTGGTCTTCGAGGTGGCGCTGGACCAGCCGCCGGACTTCGGGCCGGCGTATTTCCCGGACGGCGATGGTCTTAGCCGCCATCTAAAGCCTGCTACCTTCGAGCAGGTGCAGGCGCTTTGGCTGGATTTCGGCCTGCCCGGCCCGGAACTGGAGCGCCTGCGCCCCGTGTTCGCCGCGATGCACCTGCAGTTCGCGGTGGCCGCCAGGCACGGCATCCTGGCGCAGCATGGCGTCGATCGTTTTTTGTGGTCGCGCGCCGTTGTCGACGGGCGAACGACGGATGCGCTGGAGGATGGCACCGAGGCGTTGCGGATGTTGCAGTGCGTGCCGCTGGCGGAGCAGGTGTCGATGCTGGCTTTCTTCGCCGAGCAGCCGGAGCTGGCCGCGGCGGAGCCGGCGGATATGGTGCGCTGGTGGCGGCAAGGGCAGGCCGGGCCGTTTGGCGCGCTGCTAGCGCAGCGTCGCGCGCAATGGCCCGACACGCTGGCGGTGCTGGTCGATGCACGCAACCAGCAGTGGATGCCAAAGATCCAGGCGCTGATCGCGGATCGGGTGCCGACCCTGATCGTGGCCGGTGCCCTGCACATGGTGGGGGATGCGGGGCTGCCGGCGCTGCTGGGGGCCGCCGGCTTCGAATTGCTGCCTGAACCCTGGTGAGCCAACGGCTAGCTGTTGCGACGCGCCTCGATCAGCGCGGGCAGCATCTGCGCCAATTGCGCCTGGCCAGCGGGATCCAGCACCAGCCCGAAGCGATCCCCCAGCGCCTCGACGATGGCAGCCGGCGTTTCCAGATGCTGGCGCTGCACGCTGCCATCGGCCGCGCGCACGGCAAAGTCGCCGTTGACCAGCGTCAGCCGGGTGTCGCCCTGCGAGCGCGCCAGGGTCAGGGCGTTGCGGAACAGGCTTTCGGGATGGGTGGAGGTGTACCAGTTGCGCGGCTCGAAATCGACGGCCTGCTGGGGCGAAAGATCGAACTGGTAGAGCTTGAACCAGGCGCTTGCGCCCTTGACCTCCAGGTCGTAGACGTGAAAGGCCGCCCCTGTCGTCTCCACGCTGATCAGGCGGTACGGAAACGACGGATCGGCTTGCTCCGCCTGCGGTAGCGGCATGGCCCGATATGGGGTAGGGCCGCCAAAGCCTACGTCCACGATATAGCTGTGATGCGCGGCCTCCACGCGCAGCAGCATGTGCGATTGCATGGTGGGCACGTCTTCCGGCACGTTCCAGCGCACCCGCGCGGCGAGCGGCGTGACCACGTAGCCAAGCGCGCGCAGCGCGGCGGCAAGCAGGGTGTTTTGCTCGAAGCAGTAGCCGCCGCGTGCATTGGCGACCAGCTTGTCGAACACCGCATCCACGCTGATCTTGATCGGGCGCTGCAGCAACACGTCGACATTTTCAAAGGGAATATGCGCCAGTTGCGCGGCGATCAGGCTGTCGAGCGTAGCGAGGTCCGGCTGGCTCGGCAGCGGATGGCCGATGCGGCTGAGATAGGCGTGCAGGCGGGTGTCGTCGAGTGAGGTCATGGCGAAGGATGTTTGGCTTGTGCTGCCCGCGCAGGCTGTAAGGATCGGAAAGGGCGGCGCTGTCAGGTGAGCGCCAGCAATGCCGGCAGGTCGATCAGCTCGATGTCGGCGTAATGCAGCCGCAATAGCCCGCGCGCTTCGAGCTCGCGCAGGGCCTGGTTGACGGTCTGGCGCGACAGCCCGAGCATCTGCCCGAGTTGTTCCTGCGGGATATGCACGGAGCGGCTCTCCAGCCCGGGCAGGTCGCCGTAGGCCTGCGCGATGGCCACCAGCCGGCGCCCGGTGCGCGCCAGGGGAGGCAGCAACTGCGTTTCTTCCACGTAGTGGAAGGCCTCGCGGGTCTTGGCGGCGAGCAGCTTGCCGAACTCGCGCCACCATTCGGGATGTATGGACAGCACCGCGTAGAGCTTGTCGCGCTGCAGGTGCAGCACGGTGGCCGCGCTGGTGGCATGGGCGTCGTGCGTGCGCTCCAGCCCGTCGAACAGGCAAATCTCGCCAAACCAGCTCCCCGGCCCCAGCAGGCCGAGCAAAGCGGCCTTGCCGGACTCGCTGTGGGTGTCGATCTGCACCGTGCCGGCGATCACGCCGTAGATGCCGTCGAAGGCGTTGCCGCGGGTAAACAGTAGCTGGCCGGGGGCCAGCTTGCGCGTGGCCGCGTCCCGCAGCAGGGCGTCTTGCATGGCCGCCGGCAAGGCGCCAAACCAGCTCCCGCCGCGCACGGCGTGCAACGGGTCCAGGGCCGGCTCCTGCTGGTCGCGGGTTGCCAGGCGCATGATGGTCTCCTTGATCGATGCCCTTGCGGACTGTCAAAAACCGGACAGACGGGCTTTTTCCTGCCTATTAATATACGGCCACAACGCGTAGCCACAATACGTGGTCACAAATACGCCGCCACAAATAACGCAGCCACAAATAACACGGCCACAAATAACACGGCCACAAATAACACGGCCACAACGACGCCCCGGCAGGAGACCCCGTGAAGACACTGATCGACCACCTGGCTAACTACGCAGCCTATCACCGCGACGCGCGCAATGTGTTCAGCCATTTCATCGGCATTCCCATGATTGTGCTGGCTGTGACCACGTTGCTGGCCCGCCCGGCCATGCCGCTTGGCGATGGCGCGGGATACCTGACGCCGGCGATGGTCGTGTATGGGCTGTCCTGCCTGTTCTACCTGCGCCTGTCGGCGGGGTTCGGGCTGGCGATGACGGCGATCCTGGCTGGGTTCGTCTACGTCGGCGGCGCCATCGCCGCGCTGTCCACCGGCGCGTGGCTGGCCTGGGGCATCGGGTTGTTTGTGGCGGGCTGGCTCATCCAGTTCGTCGGCCACTACTACGAAGGCCGCAAGCCGGCATTTGTGGATGACCTGGTCGGCCTGCTGATCGGGCCGCTTTTCCTTGTCGCGGAAGTGGCCTTTGCGATGGGCCTGGCGCGGGACACCCGCGAGGCCATCAGCGGCCACACGCAGTGATAGCCGGCGTACTAGCCGCCGTGCGCCAGCAGCCAGTCGCGCAGTTGCAAGACCTTGTCGTCGGGCGGCAGGCCGCGCCGGTGGACGAAATAATAGGCCTTGCGATTGTCGATCTGTGCCGGCAGCGTGGCTAGCGGTACCACCAGCCGGCCCTGCGCCAGTTCCTCGGTGATCAGAATGCGTGGGATCAGCGCCACGCCGATGCCGGCGGCCGCCGCCTGCGCCAGCATGGTGTAGAGGTCGTAGCGCGGGCCGCGCAAGGCCTGTGCCGGCAGCGCCGCGCCCGCGGCCGCGAGCCAGTCGCTCCAGGCGCGCAAGCGCGTGTTCAGGTGCAGCAGCGGCAATTCCAGCAACTGATCCAGGTCCAGGCGCTTGCGGCGCCCCAGCAGGGCGGGGCTGCACACCGGCACCGACGGGCCTTCCTGCAGGATCCGCTCGCCCTGCGTGCCGGGCCACAGTCCTTCACCGTAGTAGATGGCCGCGTCGAACGCGGTATCGCTGAGCTCGAACGCCTCGGTGCGCGCCGAGAGATGCAGCGTGAGATCGGGCAAGGCGCGCGCTAGCTGCGGCAGGCGCGGGATCAGCCACTGGCTGGCAAAGGTGGGCCCGATGGCCAGTTCGATGGCGCGCCCGCGCGGGCGCTGGGCCATCACATCCAGCGTCACCTGCTCGATCTGGTCAAGCCGTTCGCGGACTTCTTCGGCATAGGTCCCGCCGGCCGGGGTCAGCACGATGCGCTTGCGGATGCGGTGAAACAGCGGCACGCCGAGCCGTGCTTCCAGCCCCGCGATCTGCCTGCAAACCGCGCTCTCTGTCACCGCCAGCTCGTCGGCTGCGCGGGTAAAGCTGCCCAGGCGCGCCGCGGCCTCGAACATCTGCAGTGCCGTGAGGCTGGGAATGCCCTTGCGCATAATGCGTTTTTGGAAGGAAGTTGGTGCGAAGTTATCAATTGTACGAACTCTGCCGCAGTCGCACAATAAGCCCCATCCGGAGGCCGTCGGCCCCCGCTATCCCCCGAAAACAAACGCATTCCAGCGCATTGACCATGACGAAGCCGAATCTGCAACGCCTCCTCGAGACCGTTTGTGGCGAAACCCAAGCAGCCGAGTTGCTGCAATTGATGAATGTTTCCCCGCAACTGCTTTCTTCTACCAGCGAACAGGCCAGCCGTGCCGAAGTGGCGCAGGCGCTCAATATGGTGTTGTTCGCCGGCATTCTCGAGCGCGTGCCGACCGGCATGGCCTATACCCGCGACGTGATCCAGGCGGGCGGGCAAGTGGTGTTCGACCACGGCGCGCTGCGCACGGTGAAGTGGGATTGCGGCAGCCTGCCCTCGGGCGAGATCGCTTTCACCCGCATCCTGGGGCCGCTGGGCTACCGCCTCAACGGCACCTATCCGCTCGAGCGCATCGGCATGACCGGGCGCTCCTACGCGCATGCCGACCTGCCTGACGACATCGCCCAGTACTTCCTGAGCGAGCTGCATCCCGAGCGTTTCAGCGCCGATTTCCAGGCTGCCGTGTCGCGCGTGGTGTCGGAATCCGCTGATCCGCTCGGCGACGAGGCCGTGGCGCAACTGGCCCTGCTGGAGCGCGATGCGAGCCTGCCGATGGCCGATGCGGCGCGCCTGGTGCCGCAACTGGCGGCCTGCTTCGCCCGCCACCATGCCGAGCCGGCGCTGGCCGACTATGAATTGCTGCTGAAGGAATCGGCCGAGATGGCCTGGATTTCCACCGAGGGCAATGCCTTCAACCACGCCACCGACCGCGTCGCGGATGTGCGTGCCGTGGCAGACGCGCAGCGCAGCCTGGGCCGCCCCATCAAGGATTCGGTGGAAGTGTCGCGCTCCGGCCGGGTCCTGCAAACGGCATTCAAGGCCGATCCGGTGGAGCGCGGGTTTGTCGGCGCCGACGGCGTGGTGGTCAAGCGCACCGTGCCGGGCTCGTTCTACGAGTTCATCACGCGCGACTTCGTGCCCGCGACGGAGGCTGCAGCCGGCACGCTGGACCTGTCGTTCGATGCCGGCAATGCGCAGGGCATCTTCAAGATGACCGCAGCCTGCTGAAGCCGGTAAGGCGGCAATAGGACAAGGCGGCAATAGGACAAGGGCCGGCTCGTCCGGCCTTTTTTTGGCTTATGGCTGGCCAGCGGGCAAGCGCAGGCAGGCCAACAACCCGCCCAGCTCGCTGCTGCCGAGCTCCAGTCCCCCTTCATACAGGGCCGCCATCTCGCTGACGATGGCCAGGCCCAGTCCGCTGCCGGCAGCGGACTCATCCAGCCGCCCAAAGCGTGCGGTAGCCAGCTCGCGGGCCTCGGCCTGCATGCCCGGGCCGTCGTCTTCCACTACGACCTCAAGCATGCCGCCGCGCTCGGCGAGCTGGACGAGAACGCGCGAGCGAGCCCATTGGCAGGCGTTGTCGAGCAGGTTGCCGAGGATCTCGATCAGGTCCTGGCGGTCGCCGGCAAAGTGCCCGTTGCCTTCCACCCGGATATCGATCTCGCGCCCGCTGTGCAGGCGGGTCAGCGCGCGCGCCAGCTCGCCTGCCGCGGGGCCGGCTTCGATGCGCGCCCCGCGCGTGCTCGCCGCCCCTGCCGCCCGTGCGCG